>NZ_JBXASW010000026.1:0-76536 GCF_058809745.1 Variovorax sp. MPBD4-3 | reverse complement strand
CCCCGCCACCGCCGCATGCGGCGAGTACCAGCAGGCCTGCGGCGCATGCCGCCATGGCCGCCGCTTTGAGAATCAGCGTTCGGGCGCCGGCGGCGGCGCGCGGGCTGCCTGCTTGTCGTGCTTCCATGGGCATGGTGGCTGCTTGCGGGAGGGTGGATGGGTTCAGGAGTCTTGCGGGATGGACAACGTGTCCGGATCGAGCCCGGGCGGCAGCAGCCGTGGCAGCCAGGCGATGCCCGTCGACGAGCGCTGGTGCGCCGAGGCATGCACCGCGAACGTGTCGTCCACCTGAGAAGTGGAGCCATGCGAGCCCCGGCCCTGCTGGCGCAGTTCGCGCGCCCGGCGGGACATCTGCGTGGCGTACTGCGTGCCCAGCAACACCGAAAGCTCGGGCCGGCGGGAGCCGCGCCATGCCACCGCGAAGACCACGCCGTCGGAGTTCAGGTATTCGCGCTCGACCAGCCCGTCGGGCTGCGTGGTTTCTCGCACTGTCCAGCTGTTCGCAGTGGTTGCCTTGGCCGCGTCGGTGGCCGCAGGTGCTGCGGCCTTGCGCGATGCGTTGGCGACCCGCTGGGACGGCCCCATGGTAGGAGCGCCGCCCAGTTCCGCGAACGCGCAGGGCGTTCCGAACACGGCGGCGGCAAGCGCAATGCCAGACAGCAAGGCGGTCGCGTTGGCGCGCCGCGCATGACATTCTCGTGACTTGCCGTTCATCCTGAGTTCCTTTCCGTCCCGACGCGCGAAGGTTAATGCGCGTTCGCGTCACCTTGGCAAAGACCCGGAGCGCCGCATAGGCTGCAATGCCAAGTCGGCCAGCGATCAGGTTCGCGGTGTTAACGAGTGGCCGGGGAGGGCGTAGGATGGCCGCCAGAGAGGTGTCACGACTCATGACTGCACAGACGTTGATCGATACCGCCAGCGCGCTCGTCGCCGGCGACAAGGGCCTGCTCGCCATGGACGAGAGCAATGCCACCTGCAACAAGCGCTTCGCCGCGCTGGGCATTCCGCAGACCGAGGCGGCGCGGCGCGACTGGCGCGAGCTGATCGTCACCGCGCCGGGCCTGGGCGAGAGCATCAGCGGCGCGATCCTTTTCGACGAGACGATCCGCCAGCGGACCGACGCGGGCAAGCCCTTTGCCCAGGCGCTCTCCGACGTGGGCATCGTGCCCGGCATCAAGGTCGACATGGGTGCCAAGCCGCTGGCCGGGCACCCTGGAGAGACCGTCACCGAAGGCCTGGACGGCCTGCGCGAGCGGCTCGCCGAATACGCCGGCATGGGCGCGCGCTTCGCGAAATGGCGCGGCGTGATCGCCATCGCGGACGGCCCGGGCGCGGGCCTGCCCACGCCGGCCTGCATCGACGTCAATGCCCATGCGCTCGCGCGCTACGCCGCGCTGTGCCAGGAGGCCGGGCTCGTGCCCATCGTCGAGCCCGAGGTGCTGATGGACGGCGGCCATTCCCTCGCGCGCTGCGCCGAGGTAACCGAAGAAGTGCTGCACCGCACCTTCGCCCAACTGCTCGCGCAGGGCGTGCTGCTCGAAGGCATGCTGCTCAAGCCGAACATGGTGCTGCCCGGCGAGAAAGCCGCCACGCAGGATTCGGTCGAGGCGGTGGCCGACTCCACGGTGGCCTGCCTGCTGCGCGCCGTGCCCGCCGCGGTGCCGGGCGTCGCGTTCCTGTCGGGCGGACAGTCCGCACAACTGGCCTCGGCGCGGCTGGATGCGATGAACACCCGGCACAAGTCGCGCCTGCCGTGGGCGCTGACCTTTTCTTTCTCGCGCGCGGTGCAGCAGCCGGCGCTCGATGCGTGGAAGGGCGATGCGGCCAACGTCGCCGAGGCGCAGCAGGCGCTGGTGTTCCGTGCCCGCTGCAACCAGGCCGCGCGCCGGGGCGGCTACGACGCGAAGCGCGACGCACCCCGTTGACCGGCAACGGACCCGGGCGCACATACAACGAACAGAGACAACGCACAAAGCTTCATGACGATCCAGGACCTCTACCAGCGCAAGCTCGTTTCCGCCGCCGATGCCGTACGCCAGCAGGTGCGCGACGGCGACATGATCATCGTGCCGACCGGTGTCGGCGAGCCGCCCACGCTGCTCACGGCGCTGTCGGAGCAGCGCCGGGACTTCCGCGACGTGAAGGTGGCGCAGATCCTGGCCATGCGCAAGTACGCCTACATCGACCCGGAGACCGTCGAGCATGTGCGCCATGTCGCGCTGTTCTTCGGCGGTGCCACGCGCGCGGGCGGGCAGGCGGGGTGGATCGACTTCATTCCCAACTATTTTTCGGAGATTCCCTCTTTGATCGAGCGCGGGCAGGTGCCGGCCGAGGTGGTGTTCACCATGGCATCGCCGATGGACGCGCACGGCTACTTCTCGCTGAGCCTGGGCGCCGACTACACCATGGCCGCCGTTGCCAAGGCGCGCGCGGTGGTGCTGGAGGTGAACCCGAACGTGCCCTTTGCCTGCGGCGCCTGCCATGTGCATGTGTCGCAGGTCGCGGCGCTGGTGGAGAACGACGCGCCGGTGATGGAAGTCGGGCTGCCGAAGATCGGCCCCGTGCAGGAGTCCATCGGCAAATACGTGGCGGAGCTGATCGACGACGGCTCCACGCTGCAGATCGGCTACGGCGGCATCCCCGACGCGGTGGTGATGCAACTCACCGGCAAGCGGGACCTGGGCATCCACACCGAGATGATCGGCGACGGCATCCTCACGCTGGTGGAAAGCGGCGCGGTGACGAACCGGCGCAAGAACTACCTGCCGGGCAAGTCGATCGCGACCTTCGCGCTGGGGTCGAACAGGCTCTACCGCTACATGGACCGCAATCCGTCGCTCGAGATGCACCCGGTGAACTTCACCAACGACCCCGCGCTGGCGGGGCTCAACGACAACCTGGTGGCCATCAACGCGACGATGCAGATCGACCTGCTGGGCCAGTGCGGCTCCGAGAGCCTGGGGCATGCGCCTTATTCGGGCACCGGCGGGCAATCGGACTTCGTGCGGGCGGCCAACCGTTCGCGCGGCGGCAAGGCCTTCATCGTGCTGCCGTCGACCGCCAAGGGCGACACCGTTTCGCGCATCGTGCCGTCGCTGTCGCCGGGCACGCACGTGAGCACCAGCAAGAACGACATCAACTACGTCGTCACCGAATACGGCGTGGCCCAGTTGCGCGGCAAGTCCGCCGGGCAGCGCGCGCGGGAGTTGATCGCCATTGCGCATCCGGACTTCCGTGCGGAGCTGACCGAGCAGGCCAAGCGGGCGAATCTGCTGTGAGGCCCGGGCGCGACATGCGCGCGGCGGGCTGCGCATGGATTCGCTGATTGCCGCCTCGGCGCGTGCCCTGGCCGCCGGCGACGCGCTCGGCGCCCTGAAGCGGGTGGCCCTGCGCGACGATCCGCCGGCGCTGGCGCTGCGCGGCATCGCGATGGCCCAGCTTGGCGAGCATGCGCGCGCCCGCGAGTTGCTGCGCCGGGCCGCACGCGATTTCGGCACGCATGAAGAAACCGCGCGTGCGCGCTGCGTGGTCGCCGAAGCCGAGGTGGCGATGGCCATGCGCGATCTCGGCGATTCGCCGCGCGCCCTGGCGACGGCCGCGGCCACGCTGGAGGCGCGCGAAGACCACGCCAACGCGCTGCAGGCGCGGCTGATCGCGGTGCGGCGCCTGTTGCTGATCGGCCGGCTGGACGAGGCCGCCGGAGCGCTGGCAAGGCTCGACGCGCGCGGCCTTCCGCCTGCGCTGGCGGCAGTGGCCGAACTCACTTCGGCAGAACTCGCACTGCGCTCGCTGCGCATCGGCGATGCGCAAGCGGCGCTGGCCCGCGCGCAGGAAGCCGCCCTGCAGGCGCATGTGCCGGCGCTGCTGGCCGAAGTGGCTGAGATGCGCTCGGCGCTGGAACGCCCGGCGGCGCGACGCCTGTCCGCCGAGGGCGAACAGACGCTGCGGCTGGGCGAGGTGGCCGCGCTGCTGGCGTCCGACGCGCTGGTCGTCGACGCCTGCCGCCGCGGGCTGGGCGCGGGCGACAGCTGGCAGCCGCTGGCGCGACGGCCGGTGCTGTTCTCGCTGGCGCGCGCGCTCGCCGAGGCCTGGCCGGGCGATGTCGACCGCGAGGCGCTGATCGAATGCGCGTTCCGCACCCGCCGCCCCGACGAGACGCACCGCGCCCGCCTGCGGGTCGAGATCGGACGGCTGCGCGCGCTCGTCAAATCGCTGGCCGGCATCGAGGCGACGGCGCGCGGCTTCATCCTCAAGCCGCGCGACGACCGCGCGGTGGCCGTGCTGGCGCCGCCCTTCGACGGCGAGCAGGCATCGCTGGTAGCGCTGCTGTCCGACGGCGCGGCGTGGTCGACGTCGGCGCTGGCGCTGGCCCTGGGCGCGAGCCAGCGCACCGTGCAGCGCGCGCTGGCCGAGCTGGAAGAAGCGGGCCGCGTCCGCTCCATCGGCCAGGCCAGGGCGCGCCGCTGGCTGTCGCCGCCGCTGGCCGGATTCACGACGATCTTGTTACTCCCTTCCGCGCTGCCTATTGAATAAAGTTGTCTCCAGGGCGCCATGTCAGGCGCACCAGGAGCCAACGATGAGCAACAGGACAGGCAGCGCCGCGGTGCACGCGGCAGAGATCGTGCGCGAATACGGACCCTTCGCGGGCTCCGACAAGGTGGCCGGAGTCACCCATGACGGCCAGCGCGTATGGGCCGCCACCGGCGCCGCGCTGGTGGCCTTCGACCCCGCCAGCGGCGAGGCCACGCGCACGCTGGACGTGGCCTGCGACGCCGGCACGGCCTTCGACGGCACCCACCTGTACCAGATCGCCGATGCGCGCATCGACAAGATCGACCCCGTCAGCGGCAAGGTGCTGGCGTCCATTCCGGCCCCGGGCAAGGGGCTCGACTCCGGCCTGGCGTGGGCCGAGGGCAGCCTGTGGGTGGGCGAGTACCGCAACCGCAAGATCCACCAGATCGACCCCGAGACCGGCGCGGTCGTGCGCAGCATCGAGTCCAACCGCTTCGTCACCGGCGTGACCTGGGTCGACGGCGAGCTGTGGCACGGCACATGGGAGGACGACCAGAGCGACATCCGCCGCATCGACGCACGGAGCGGAGATGTGCTCGAGCGGCTCGAAATGCCGCGCGGCGTGGGAGTGAGCGGCCTGGAGTCCGACGGGGCGGACCTTTTCTATTGCGGCGGCGGCAACAGCGGCAAGGTCCGCGCCGTGCGGCGCCCGAAGGCGGCCAGGTCCTGATCGCCGCTTCATCACTTTCCAACAAGGAGTACTGAATCATGAACACAGCCATTGCCGAGCCGCCAGCCATCCAGAACCATTCCGTCGTGCCGGGCGATCGCTGGCTCGCCGAGCGCAAGACGCTGCTGGCGCGAGAGAAGGAACTGATGCGCCTGCAGGACCAGATCGCCCGCGAACGCCGCGCATTGCCGTGGGAGCGCGTTTCCAAGAACTACGTGTTCGACACGCCGCACGGCAAGCGCACGCTGGCCGAGCTGTTCGGGGGCCGCCGCCAGCTGGTGGTGCAGCACTTCATGCTCGGCCCGGGATGGGGCGAGGGCTGCCCGAGCTGCTCCTACATGGCGGACCACACCGACGGCATGAACGTGCACCTGGCGCAGCGCGACATCAGCTTCGTGGCCGTCTCGCGCGCGCCCTTGGCCGAGATCGCCCGCTTCCGCGAGCGCATGGGCTGGCGGTTCGACTGGGTGTCGTCCAACGGCAGCGACTTCAACCACGACTTCC
Source organism: Variovorax sp. MPBD4-3 (assembly GCF_058809745.1). NCBI lineage: Bacteria > Pseudomonadati > Pseudomonadota > Betaproteobacteria > Burkholderiales > Comamonadaceae > Variovorax > Variovorax sp. MPBD4-3. Next base: position 70,790 of record NZ_JBXASW010000026.1, on the reverse strand, counting down.
ACGTCAGCTTCACGCCCGAGGAACTGGCCGCTGGCGAGGTCGACTACAACTACGCCAGGCGCTCATTTCCGGCCTCGGAGGCGCCCGGCGTCAGCGTGTTCTACAAGGACGACGCGGGCGATGTCTTCCACACCTACTCGACCTACGGGCGCGGCGTGGAAGTCATGATGGGCGCCTACAGCCTGATGGACCTCACGCCCCAGGGCCGCGGCGAGCGCGACGTGCCGCACAAGATGGAGTGGGTGCGCCACCACGACCGCTACGAGCCGGTGCCCACCGCGAAGGCCGCGGCGGATTCTTGCTGCTCGCATCGCGCCTGAGCCCGGCGCTGCCGAACCGATCGGGCATGTCATGGCGAGCATGGCGAGCCTGTGGCCCTGGCTGGCCGTCGCAGGCCTCGGCGCCCTTCATGGGCTGAGCCCGGCGAACGGCTGGATGTTCGCTGCCGCATGCGGCGTGCAGGCCCGCGACGGGGCGCAGGCGCGGCGGGCGCTGCTGCCCATCGCGCTCGGGCATTGCGTGTCGGTTGCCGTGGTGGCGTGGGGGTTCGCCTGGGGCATGTCGATGGAACATGCGCGGGTGCAGGGCGTGGCGGGCGGGCTGCTGCTGGGATTGGCTGCCTATCGCTGCCTGCGCGGCGAAGCTTCGCAGGCCGGGCGTGGCGCTTCATGCATCCGCATGGGGCAGGCCGGCATCGCGCTGTGGTCCTTTCTCATGGCCACCGCGCACGGCGCCGGCCTGATGCTGGTGCCGGCGCTCATGCCGCTGTGCCTTGCCGACAACCCGGCACGCGAAATCACCGCTTCGGGCTCGTTGCTGCTGGCGCTGGCGGCGATCGGGGTGCACACGGCCGCGATGCTGGCGACGACCGGTGCCATCGCCGCCGGCGTGTGCCGTGGCGTGGCCTTGCATCCCCGGCTCATGGGCGATCGATTCCAGCGCCACGCCTGGACGGCCGCGCTGGCCGCCACCGGCGTGCTGCTGGTCGTGCTGCGCGGAGGCTAGCCGGCCTTGGCGGCCTTCACCAGCGAGGGCGTCGCCTTGTAGACCTCGGGGAAGAGCTTCTTCAGGTCGTCGATCTTGGGCATGTCGTTGATCGCGATGTAGGGCTGGCTCGGGTGCAGCGTCAGGTAGTCCTGGTGGTAGTCCTCGGCCGCGAAGAAGGGCTTCGACAGCTCGACCGTGGTGGCCAGCGGCTTGCCGTAGGTCTTGGCCTGGTTGAGCTGCGCGATGTAGTCCCTGGCGATGCGCGCCTGCTCGGCGTTCTCGGCGAACACGGTCGAGCGGTATTGCGTGCCGGTGTCGGGGCCCTGGCGGTTCAGCTCGGTCGGGTCGTGCGCCACCGAGAAATAGATCTGCAGCAGCTTGCCGTAGCTGATCTGCTGCGGGTCGTAGGTGATGCGGACCGACTCTGCATGGCCGGTGCGGCCCGAGCCGACTTCCTCATAGCGCGCCGTCCTGGCGTCGCCGCCGGCATAGCCGGAGACCGCATTGCTCACGCCCTTGACGCGCTGGAACACGCCTTGCACGCCCCAGAAGCAGCCGCCGGCGAAGACGGCGGTCTCCGTCTTGGCCGTGGGGGCGGCGGTCAGGTCGGCCGTAGGAGCCGGTACGCGGCGCGAGGTTTCCGCGGACGAGGGCACCGCATACCAGACGAGGGCCGCGGCGGCCAGGGTGCCTGCGGTCAGTGCGAAGGATTTCATTGGCTTTCCTTTCAGGGGTCTCCTGTCGAATGGCGCGACATTGACGCCCAATCCGCCGTTCGTCAATGGCGGGGCGGATCGGGTGGTTCGCGCCCGGTGCTTACTTGGACATCGAGTCTTTGGACATGCTGTCCTTCGACATGGAGTCCTTCTTCATGGCGTCCTTGGACATGCTGTCCTTCGCCATCGAATCCTTCTTCATGCCGTCCTTGGACATCGAGTCTTTCGACATGGAGTCCTTCGCCATCGAGTCTTTCTTCATGCCGTCCTTGGACATCGAGTCCTTGGCCATGCCGTCCTTCGCCATTTCGTCGGCGGCAAAGGCCGAGGCGCCGGCGAAGGCGATGCAGGTGGCGAGCAGGGTTGCGGTGAGCTTGTTCATTTGGAGTCTTCCAGTTGAGGTGTCATTTTTCAAAAAAAGATCGGCCTGGTTCTTGGAACACGGCCTCGCGCTTTCATCGGCAGTCGAGCGGCTGTGGCAGCCCCTCAGCTCCCTCCGAACCAGTTGTAGCCCTGGTCTTCCCAGTAGCCACCGGAATAGGTGTTGGTGACGAACATCGCCTTGATGTGCTTCGGGTTCTTGTAACCAAGCTTCGTCGGCATGCGCAGCTTCATCGGAAAGCCGTACTTGGGCGGCAGCGGCTGGCCGTCGTAGGTCAGCGTCAGCAGCGTCTGCGGGTGCAGCGCGGTGGGCATGTCGATGCTGGTGTAGTAGTCGTCGGCACACTTGAAGCCCACGTACTTGGCGGTGGTGTCGGCGCCGATGCGGCGCAGGAAGTCGGCAAAACGCACGCCGCCCCATTTGCCGATGGCACTCCAGCCCTCCACGCAGATGTGCCGGGTGATCTGGTCTTCCTGCGGCATGGCGCGCAGCTCGGACAGCGTCCAGGCATGCTTGTCGGCGACCATGCCGGTCACTTCGAGCCTGTAGCCGGCTTCGTCGACCACGCGCACTTCGTCTTCACCGTAGTAGGCGTTGAACGGGAAGGGGCGGGTGATTTCGGCTTCGGTGTAGGTCGGCGCGAGCTGCGTGGGGCTGAAGATCAGGCCCTGCACCTTGTCGTTGAAGCGCGAGATCTTCGTCAGTGCTGCATCGACCTGCGCGTTGTCGCTGATGCTGCAGCCCGTGAGCAGCGACAGGCCGCCGAGCGTGAGCGAGCGTCGCATGAAGAGGCGGCGCGACGGCTGGTCGAGCTTCTTTTCGATCAGCGTGCGGGCTTCGCGCAGCACGGCCTCGCCGTCGATGCCGCTCAGGGTGGGTGCCTTGAAGATTTTCATGGTTGGGTCAGGCCTTGGGTGCGCGGCCGCGGAGCATGGTGAGAAGGGTGCGGGGCACCAGGGCCACCATCACCAGGTGCACGACGACGAAGGCCACGATGGCGGCCATCGCGAAGAAATGGATGCGGCGCGCGAATTCGTAGCCGCCCAGCAGGTCGCGCAGCACTGCGAACTGCACCGACTTCCACAGCACCAGGCCCGACAGCACGATCACGATCAGGTCGAGCATCACGAACAGGTAGGCCAGCTTCTGCACGCTGTTGTAGCGGCGCGGGTCGGCATGGGAGAGCTTGCCCTTGAGCGCGGCCAGCGCGTCGTGCAGCACGCCGCGCGGCGTGACCGGAAAGAACTTGGCCGCCAGCCGGCCGCTGGCGATGTTCAGCACCAGGTACACCAGGCCGTTGAACACCAGCAGCCACATGGCGGCAAAGTGCCACTGCAGCGCGCCGCCCAGCCAGCCGCCGAGCGTGACCACGGTGGGAATGGTGAACGGGAAGAACGGCGACGCATCGTAGATGCGCCAGCCGCTCGTCACCAGCACCAGCACCGCCAGCGCATTGAGCCAGTGCGTGACGCGCATCCACAGCGGGTGGATGGGGCGGCGATCTGCCTCGGGGGCCTGGGCGGCGGGAGGAGCGATGGCTGTGCTGTTCATGGAGCGGATTGTTTGGCGCACCCCATGGCCGATTCATCACGCAAACTTCAATTAATCGTGATAACTCCAGACCGCGTATCGCGGGAGAATGCCACCCCATGGATACAGCCAAGCGCGTGCTGATCGTCGAGGACGACGCCCACATTGCCGAACTTCTGCGCATGCACCTGCGCGACGAGGGCTATGCGGTCGAGCACGCCGCCGACGGCCATGCCGGCCTTCGCGAGCTGGAGCGCGGCAACTGGGACGCGCTGGTGCTCGACCTGATGCTGCCCGGCATCGACGGCCTCGAAATCTGCCGCCGTGCCCGCGCCATGACGCGCTACACGCCGATCATCATCATCAGCGCCCGTTCCAGCGAGGTGCACCGCATCCTCGGGCTGGAGCTGGGCGCCGACGACTACCTGGCCAAGCCCTTCTCGGTGCTGGAGCTGGTGGCGCGGGTGAAGGCGCTGCTGCGGCGCACCGACGCGCTGGCCCGCAACGCGCGCATGGACTCGGGCAGCCTCACGCTGGGCAACCTCGACATCGAGCCGCTGGCGCGCGAGGTGCGGGTGGACGGCAGGCTCATCGAACTCACGCCGCGCGAGTTCGATCTGCTGTACTTCTTCGCCCGCAACCCCGGCAAGGTGTTCTCGCGGCTCGACCTGCTCAACCAGGTCTGGGGCTACCAGCACGACGGCTACGAGCACACCGTCAACACCCACATCAACCGGCTGCGAATCAAGGTCGAGGCCGACCCGGCGCAGCCGCGGCGCATCCTCACGGTGTGGGGGCGGGGCTACAAGCTGTCGCCTGCCGCCAACGGGGAGGACTCGGCATGACGGCCTGGAGCACGCTGTCTCGGCGGCTCTCTGCCGTCTTCGCGGTGCTGCTGCTGGTGTGCTGCGGCGCCTCGGCGTGGCTGCAGATGCGCTCCAACGGCATTCACGAGCAGGAGGTCGTGCAGCGGCTGTCGCTCGGCCTGGCGGCGCACATCGCCGGGAACTCCGAGCTCATGAAGCCCGGCGGACTCAACCAGGAGGCGGTGAAAGACCTGTTCGACAAGCTGATGGCCGTCAATCCGAGCGTGGAGGTCTACCTGCTGGGCCTGGACGGCCGCATCAAGGCACAGGCGGCGCCGCAGGGGCACCTGAAGCGCGACACGGTCGGGCTGGAGCCGATCCGCAAGCTGCTCGCGGGCGCGCCGCTGCCCATCGGCGGGGACGATCCGCGCAGCCTCACCGCTTCCAAGGTGTTCAGCGCCGCGCCGCTGCGCATGGACGGGCGCGACGCGGGCTACGTCTACGTGGTGCTGCAGGGCGAGGACCACGATGCGCTGGTCGCCAACGTGGCCACCGACAACGTGCTGCGCACCACGCTGTGGTCGATGGGGCTGGTGGCGCTGCTCGGGCTGCTGGCGGGGCTTGCGGCCTTTCGGCTCATCACCCGGCCGCTGCGCGAGCTGACGGCGGCGGTGAAGCGCTTCGAGACCGAGGGCATCGCCTCGCTGGAGCGCGAGACGCCCACGCTGGAACGCCTGTCTCGGGGCACCGACGAAATCGCACAGCTGGGCCAGGCCTTCACGCAGATGACGCGGCGCATCGCCGAGCAATGGCGCGAGCTCACACTGCAGGACCAGCAGCGCCGCGAGCTGTTCGCCAACATCTCGCACGACCTGCGCACGCCGCTCACCTCGCTGCACGGCTACCTCGAAACCCTGCTGCTCAAGGCCGGCACGCTCAGCGAGGAAGAGCGCCGGCGCTACCTTGAAATCGCGCTCGGCCAGAGCCGAAAGGTCGGCCGGCTCGCGCAGGAAGTGTTCGAGCTGGCCCGGCTCGAGTACGGCGTGGTCAAGCCCGAGAAAGAAAACTTTGCGCTGGCCGACCTGGTGCAGGACGTGTTCCAGAAGTTCGAACTGGCGGCCGAGGCGCGCCACCAGCGGCTGAAGCCCGACATCGCGCCGGGCCTGCCGGTGGTGTCGGCCGACCTGGGAATGATCGAGCGGGTGCTGACCAACCTGCTCGACAACGCCATCCGCCACACGCCGGCGGGCGGCGAGATCGTGGTTCAGCTGCGCCCGGAGAACGCCGGCGTGACGGTGCAGGTGAGCGACACGGGCCCGGGCATTCCGGGCGAGCTGCAGAAGTCGCTCTTCATGCGCCCGGTGTTCATGAGCGGCTCGCGCACCGACAGCGCCAGCAGCGGCGGGCTGGGCCTGGTGATCGTCAAGCGGATTCTGCAACTGCACGACAGCGACATCCGGCTGGTGCAGCAGCCCGACAAGGGGGCCGTGTTCCGCTTCCAGCTGGGCGGTGCGGGGAGCGCGGCAGGGGCCTGATCGGCGGTTTGCCTGTGGTGGGGGGCGATGCTACAAGCGTGGCGCGACCCGTTCCAAAACACAGGAGACAAGAGACATGCCAGTTTTCGACACCGTCCTGATCGACAAGGATCCGCAGCACCCGCGTATCGCGCGCCTCGTGCTGAACCGCCCCGAAAAGCTCAACGCCATCGGCGAGACCACGCCCTCGGAGATCCGCCGCGCGGTCGAGTGGGCCGAGGCCGACGACGAGGTGCACGTCATCGTGGTCGAGGGCGCGGGCCGCGCCTTCTGCGCCGGCTACGACCTTGGCGACTACGCCGAAGGCCAAGGCCGCGAAGGGCAGGGCGACCACCCCTGCCGGCAGGAGAAGACGCCTTGGGACCCGATGCTGGACTACGCCGCCATGAAGGGCAACACCGACGACTTCATGGCCCTGTGGCGCAGCCGCAAGCCCACCATCGCCAAGGTGCACGGCTACGCAGTGGCCGGCGGCAGCGACATCGCGCTGTGCTGCGACCTGCTCGCCATGGCCGACGACGCACGCATCGGCTACATGCCCACGCGCGTGTGGGGCTGCCCGACCACCGCCATGTGGACCTATCGGCTCGGCGCCATGCGCGCCAAGCAGCTCATGTTCACCGGCGACACCATCGACGGAAAGCAGGCGGCCGAATGGGGCCTGGCGAACTTCTCCGTGCCCGCCGACCGGCTCGACCAGGCCACGCTGAAGCTGGCCCTTCGCATCGCGGGCGTGCCGCGTTCGCACCTGATGATGCACAAGCTGGTGGTCAACCAGGTCTGGCATTCGATGGGGCTGGAACAGAGCCAGATGTTCGCCACCGTGTTCGACGGCATCACGCGCCACAACCCGGAGGGCATGTGGTTCCGGCGGCAGGCAGAGGCAGAAGGCTTCAAGAGCGCCGTCGCGTGGCGCGACAGCGGGCGGGACATTCCGGAAGGCGACGAGGCCCGGGCGCTCGTCGCGCGGCTGGAGGCGCAGTTGGCGCAAGCGCGGGCAGCTGTGCCGCCCGCGGCCTGACCACGCTTTCGGCTGGCTGCGCTCAGGCCGGACAGGGGTGCGCGAAGGCTGCAGCCGGGCGCGTAGCCTTGCTTGTGTTGCTTTCGTCGACTGTGCCAAGTGGGCGGGTGAACTTGCAACCGTAGTCCGGTGCGGCCACCGTGGCCGGGGTGAGTACGTCGTCACCCAATGGCTTCGCGCCGGCGGGATCGCGCTCCCACTTGATCATCGCGTCGAAGGCCTCGACCTGTTCCTTCACCGTGAAGTCGCAATGCGTGATGCCGCGCACCGCACGCTGCACCAGCCACTGGCTGTTGCCCTTGGCCGCCACGCGCTTGTTGTAGATCTGTTCCATGCTGAAGGGCACGTACAGGTCCCCGAGCGTATGCAGCGTCACCACGGGGATCTTGAATTCGCCGTTGGCCTTGGGAATCCAGCGCAATCCGTCGGTGCGCAGCCGGTTGGCGTCTGCGGCGGCCGTGAGCTTGAGCACCGACGCGTTCAGCGCGCTCGAACCCGGGATGTCGCCTTCGATCGTGTACGTGAAGCGGTTGGTGTCCAGCGTGCTCTTGTTCAGGATGCCGTTGACGGTGCCGTCACTGCCGAACACGCCCCACACGGCGGCGAACGACCCGCCCGACTTGAAGCCCAGGTCGAACATTGGGCGCTGGCCGCCGGTCAGGTTCTCGATCACCGAGGCGTACTTGGCCCCGGTGGCGGATGTGTCGATATTGGGCGGGGTGGTCGTGAAGCTCGTGAACAGCGTCGAGCCCACTTGCGCAGAGATGTCCACCCAGTTGGGCGTCGGGTACTTCGGCAGCCCGGCCAGAGCCTGGGCTGTGACTTGTGCGCCTGCAAAGTAGTCGAACAGCTCCGTGTCGCCCACCACGCCGCACATCGGCACCGCGCCGTTGTACTTCACCTTGTGGTTGGCCGTGGCGTAGGTTTCGTCCTCGATGGCAGCCGCCGTGATGTGGCCGCCCATCGAATGGCCGGTGATGAATATCTTCGACGGCGCAGCCAGGTTGCGGCCGCGGGCCTTGGCGATGGCGTTGAACTGCAGGGCGAGGGCGTTGGTGTCTTCCACGCCAGCGCGCACGTCGTAGTAGTTCTTGCTGTAGCTGGAGGCGGCCCAGGCGTAGCCGTTCTGGATCAGGTAGCGGCGGATGGTGGGCGTGCCGGCTTGCAGCAGGTTGCCTTCGCCCGCATAGCCGTGCGCATACATCACGAGCTGGCCGTTCCAGTTGGCGGGCACTTCGACGTTGTACTGGGCGCCACCCAGCATGCCGGCCCAGCGGCTGGTCGTGCTGTTGTCGACCGTGTCGCTGCCGTCCGCGGCGAGCGCGGCGAAGGTGGTGGCCGAGGGGTCCGCCGGCGCGAACGAATTGCGGCTGTCCTGCAGGCGCGTTTCTTCGGCGACGGGAGCGGGGGGCGGCGCGGGAGGCGGCGGTGCGGCAGGCGCGGGTGCGGGCGTGGGCGCGGGAATGAAGCCGAGGCTGTTGCCGCCGCCGCCTCCACCGCCGCAGGATGCGACCGCGAGGCTGGCTGCCAGTGCAAGAAGTGTCAGGCGTGCTGAATGCATGGGGTGTCTCTCTCCGTTCTTGTGAGTTCTCGAGAAGAAATGACCGGCGCGGCGCTGCACCCGCGATCGTTCAGAACGACCGTGCTATTTCGCTGGCCGGCGGCGCAGCGTAGAGGTGTTGGGGAATGTGGGGCTGCGGGGTTTCCCGCAAGGGCTATCGCATGCGCGACAGCAGCCGTCGATCGACGGGGGCGCGCCTCAGTTCTTGCGGCGCGTGACCACCACCGTCGCCTCGAGGCCTTCATAGGCCTCGGCATCGCCGTACCAGCTGCCGGAGATCGGCGCCGCCTGCGCCGGATCGCGCGTGACGCCGACGCGGATCAGCTGGCCGCTGCCCATCAGGTTGTTGGTCGGGTCGAAGGCCATCCAGCCGATGCCCGGCAGGTAGGCCTGCAGCCACGCATGCGTGGTGCCGGCGCCGGTCATCGAATCGCCCTTGGCCTGCGCCGCGGTGTCGAGCGCGGCGTCGTAGATGTAGCCGGAGACGAAGCGCGTGGCGATGCCCAGGCGCCGCGCCGCTTCCATCATCAGCAGCGCGTAGTCGCGGCAGCTGCCGCTGCCCAGCGCCAGGGTGGCGAGCGGCGTCTGGGTGCCTTCTTCGTCGCGCGCCTTGTATTCGAGGCTCTGGCCGATGTGGGCGTTCATGCGCGCGAGCACCTCGCGCGTGCTGTTGGGCTTGTCGGTGTGCAGGAACTGGTGGGCCCAGCGGATCAGCGTGCCCTGCGTGTCGTCGTCGTGGTGCGGGCGCAGGTAGTGCTCGAGGTCCAGGCGCTCCTGCACCGTATAGGCGAAGGGCAGGAATTCGGCGGCGGGGTCGAGCGCCAGCTGGTCCTGCTGGGCAGGCACATGCTCGATGGTGAACGAGCACACGATGCGCAGCTCGGTCGCCTCGCCCATCGGCTGCACCAGCGCGACGGAATTGGAGTGCGGGTCCTGGATGAGTCGGGTGAAGGCCTCCGGGCTCACCTGCAGGTCGGTGGCGAGCACGCGCAGGTCATGGCTGTCGCGCGGGCGGAACATCACGCGGTGCAGACCGAAAGTGACCGGCTTGTTGTAGCGGTAGACGGTGGTGTGCTTGATGTCGTATTGGGTGGCCATGCGGTGCATTCTCACGCGTTCGAATGACGGGCGGTTGGTTGATTGCAGTACCCATGCCGCAGAATCGCCCCCCGTTCGGCCCGCACCGGGCCGGGCTTTTGCCGACTTTCCCGGGAGGTTTCGATTCCGCCATGTACTCCGCCACCTTCATCTTTGCCAAGAAGCAGTTCGACGACGAGTTCCACCGCCTCGACCAGACCATCGCCGCCGCGGCGAAGTCGCTGCCCGGCTACCTGGGCGAGGAGACGTGGGAGAACCCCGGCAATGGGCTGGTGTCGAACGTCTACTACTGGGACTCGCTGGACAGCCTGCAGGCGCTGATCCGCCACCCCGTGCACCAGCAGGCGAAGGCGGCGCAGGCGAACTGGCTCGACGGGTACAAGGTCGTGATTTCCGAGGTGCTGCGCACCTACGGCGACACCCGCATCGACCACATGCTGGCGCCTTCGCAGCAGCCCGGCTGACGACCTGCCCGAACGGGCGCGCCTCAGAGGCGCTGGGTGCCCAGCGCCTTGGCCAGCGTGGCTGGCAGCGGCAGCGGCTCGGCATGCCACTGCGCGGCCAGAAGCTCGGCGCACAGCGCGGCAAAGCTGAGGCCGCGCGAGCCCAGCGCGGTGCACGCCCAGAGGCCCGTGGCGGAGCCTTCGAGCGGGCCGACCAGCGGGCGGCGGTCGCCCGAGGCGCAGCGGATGCCCACCCAGCTTTCGACATCGCCCCGTGCGAACGAAGGCGCCAGCGCTGCGGCGGAAGCGGGGTGCAGCCGGCTCAGCCGTTCGCGGTTCGCATCGGCGTCGGCCGCTGTCGCTGCGAGGTCGGTGCTGTCGCGGTCGAAGGTCGCACCGGCCAGCCAGATCGGGGCGCCCGCGCCGTTGGGTACATGGGCGATCAGGTGGCCGTCGCCGTTGATCGGCGCGGCGGGCAACCCGGCGCCATCGGGCATGGGCCCCCAGGCGACCTGGCCGCGCACCGGCTGCAGCGGAAGGGCGGGTGCGAAGCGGCCTGATTCATGGCCGGCGCAGACGACCACGCGGTCCGCCTCGGCCAGCAGCTGGCCGGCCGGGTCATGCAACTGCCAGTCGCCGCCAGGCTCCCGCTCCAGCCGCGCCACGCGGCAACCGCCGTGGAATTCGACGCCCGGCTGGCGCAGCCAGGCTGCGATCAGCCGGTGCGGCCGCACCCACGCCGCCCGCCCATGCCAGAGCGCGGCGGTGTCGCCGGGCAGGCCGACAGTGGCCAGTTGCCCGTCGTTCGCGGGCCAGGATTCGTTGGGGCCGCTGGCGCTCCAGCCGGCAGGCACGCGCACGTCGCCGTCAGGCCGGCGCTCGAGCACGCCGCTGGCGCGCCAGTCGCGGCCTTCTTCCAGCAGCCTCTCCAGTTCCGTCCAGGTGACGCGGATGCCGGCGCGCGTCAGCCGCGACAGCAGCGCATCGTCGGGCGACACATGCGGCGCGAGCATGCCCACGGGCAGCCCCGACGCACCGGAGGCTGGCCAGTCGGCCGCGTCGAGCACGGTGACCCGCCAGCCGCGCCGCGCCAGGCTCGCCGCCACCGCCGCACCGGCCAGGCCGGCGCCGACGACGGCGCAGCGCCCCGGTGCCCCGATGCGCTCGGGCACGGGTTCGCGACGGCGCACCGTCCAGGCGGGTGCGAACACGCCGCGCAGGCAGTCGCGCTTGGGTGGCAAGCCCGGGTGTTTCTCGACCGTGAAGCCGTATTGGCCGAGCGCATCGCGGATCGCCCGCGCGATGGTCCAGGTGGCGATGCGGGTGCCTTGCCGTGCGAAGCGCGACACGGCCTTCAGCGTGTCCGCCGACCACATGCCGGGGTTCTGCTGCGGGCTGAAGCCATCAAGAAAGATGCTGTCGGCCTCGAAGCGCTGCGCGCGCAGCATCGGCTGCACGTCGCCGATGCACAGCGTGAGCAGCACCCGGCCATCGTCGAAGGCCAGGCGGTGGAAGCCGGGCAGCAGTCCGTGCCACTGCGCGGCAAGTTCGCCGGCCAGCGCAGCGAGCTCGGGGTAGGCCCCGGCCGCGCGCAGAAGGTCGCCGGACGAGACCGGATGCGCCTCGATAGAGACGAAGTGCAGCATGCGCGGCCGCTCGGGATCCGCGCGCCACGCCTGCCAGGTTGTCAGGAAATTGAGGCCAAGCCCGAAGCCGGTTTCGAGAACCAGCCATTGCGGCTGTCCGGCCCAGGCCTCGGGCAGGCCGCAGCCGCCCAGGAACACATGGCGCGATTGCGCCAGTGCGCCGGTTTCGGTGTGATAGATGTCGTCGAAGCGTTCGCTGCGCGGCACGCCGTCGGCGCGCCAGGTCACTGGTTCAGCCATGACGGAACGATCCAGAGGGCCTCTTCACCAGGGGTACCGCGGAACCGGCTTTGCCGGGCCGCCGGCGAAGTGCGCGAAGACTGGAGGTCAGGCCGATGGCGGTACGTAGCCTTGCGCCACGTCGGCGCCTTCGCCGAAGAAGTGCTTTTCCATCTGGCGCGCCAGGTACTGGCGGGCGCGCAGGTCGGCCAGGTTCAGCCGGTTTTCATTGACCAGCATCGTCTGCTGCTTCAGCCAGGCGGCCCAGGCCTCCTTGCTGACGTTCTCCCACAGGCGCTTGCCCAGTTCTCCGGGATAGGGCGGGAAGTCGAGCCCTTCGGCCTCTTTGCCGAGCTTGATGCACTGAACCATGCGTGCCATTTCTGTTGCCTCTGGTGGGGAAAGCGGTTGCTTAGTTGATTTAGCTATTTAGAACTGAAAACTTGGTCGTTCCAGTTTCTATATGTCGTATTGAGAATACGCAGCTTCATTGATATGCCTTTTTAGAGCAAGACACCATGAGCCTTCGCCGCGACTTTATCAAGCTTTCCCTGGGTGCCGGCGTGGCCGGTGCCATGGCCCTGTCGGCGTTGCCGACGTTCGCCCAAGGCGGCGCGGGTCCCGTGACGCTGCTGAACGTGTCCTATGACCCGACCCGCGAGCTGTACGTGGACTACAACCAGGCCTTCGCCAAGTACTGGAAGGGCAAGACCGGCCAGGACGTCACGGTCAAGCAGTCGCACGGCGGCTCTGGCAAGCAGGCCCGCTCGATCATCGACGGCATCGACGCCGACGTGGCCACGCTGGCCCTGGGCGGCGACATCGACGCGCTCGTCACGCACGGAGGCCTCGTCAAGCCAGACTGGCAGAAGCGCCTGCCGCACAACTCGGCGCCGTACACCTCGACCATCGTGTTCCTGGTGAAGAAGGGCAACCCCAAGGGCCTGAAGGACTGGGACGACCTGGTCAAGCCCGGCGTGCAGGTGATCACCCCCAACCCCAAGACCTCGGGCGGCGCCCGCTGGAACTACCTGGCCGCGTGGGAATTCGCCAAGCGCAAGTACGGTGGGGATGCGAAGGCCAAGGAATACATCGGCAACCTGTTCAAGAACGTGCCGGTGCTCGACACCGGCGCGCGCGGCGCGACCATCACCTTCGTGCAGCGCGGCGTGGGCGACGTGCTGCTGGCCTGGGAGAACGAAGCCTTCCTGGCGCTGAAGGAATTCGGCCCCGAGAAGTTCGAGATCGTGGTGCCTTCGATCTCCATCCTGGCCGAGCCCAGCGTGGCGGTGGTCGACAAGGTCGTCGACAAGAAGGGCACGCGTGCCGTGGCCGAGGAATACCTGAAGTACCTGTACTCGGACGAAGGCCAGGACATTGCCGGGCGCAACTTCTACCGCCCGACATCGGACAAGGCCAAGGCCAAGTACGACAAGCAGTTCCCCAAGCTCACGCTGGTGACCATCGACCAGGCCTTCGGCGGCTGGGCGAAGGCGGACAAGGAGCACTTTGCGGATGGCGGCTCGTTCGACCAGATCTACGCACCAAAACAGAAGTAACCCCCCAGGCTGCGCGCACTTCGTGTCGCTTCGCCCACCCCCCTGCCGGGGGCGGGCCGGCCGCTTCGGGCGGCCGTGCGCGGCGGCCCCCAGGCATTCGCGCTCCTCGCTCCTCTTTACCGAACGAAAGTCTCTTGTGTCCGTTCTCCTGATTGCCGGCAGCCCTTCGGCCCCGTCCCGTTCCACCGCCTTGCTCGAAGCGGTGGGTGAGCGGCTGGCCCAGCGCCATGCGCGGATCGAGCGGCTCGCCATTCGCGACCTGCCGGCGCAGGCGCTGCTGCTGGCCGAGTGGAACCATCCGGCCATCGTCGACGCGATCGCCAAGGTGGCCGAGGCCCGCGTGGTCGTGGTGGCCACGCCGGTCTACAAGGCGGCCTACAGCGGCGTGCTCAAGGTCTTTCTCGATCTGCTTTCGCAGAACGCCCTGAAGGGCAAGACGGTGCTTCCGCTGGCCACCGGCGGCAGCCCGCACCACATGCTCGCGCTCGACTACGCCCTGCGGCCCGTGCTGCAGTCGCTGTCGGCGCGCCACATCCTGCCGGGCGTGTACGCCAGCGATTCGCAGATCACGCTGACGCCCGAAAACGCCTACCAGGTACACCACGACCTGGCCGAACGGCTCAACGAGGCCGTCGAAGTGCTGGCGACCGAAGGCCTGAAGCTGCCGCCAACCCACGGCTTCGAGCCGGTGCCTTTCTCGCGCGTGCGATGTAGCGTCTGAAGCCGGGGCTCCGCGCGAGCCCGGCTCTTCCGACCTCATCCCTGATCCCGCTTTTTGAGAACCGCCTGTGCGCGGCGCGGGACAGCTTTTGCCCGACGTTTTGCAACACCAAGGAATCCACGCATGAACCCCGTTGCCACCGAAGACTCCGTGCTCGACGCCTCGCCGCGCTCCCTCTGGCACGCGCTGGGCGATCTGGCTGCCAGCGTCATCGTCGTCAGCGCCATCGCGCTGATCGTGAGTTTCATCGCCGCCGCGTGAGCACGCGGCTCAACCACATCCAGGCATTGCAATGACATTGATTTCCACACCCCGCCGCCGGCTCATCCAGGGCGTTGCCGCCGCCGCCGTGCTGCCGTCTTTCGCCGCGCTGGCCCAGGCGCCCGCGCGCCAACTCCGCATCGGCAACCAGAAGGGGCCGCTGAGCGTCCTCAAGGGCCGCGGAACGCTCGAGAAGCGTCTGGCGCCGCTGGGCGTGACCGTGAAGTGGACCGAGTTCACCGCCGGCCCCATGCAGCTCGAAGCACTGAACGTCGGCTCGATCGACTTCGGCGACGTGGGCGAGGCGCCCCCCATCTTCGCGCAGGCTGCCGGTGCGCCGCTGGCCTACGTGGCTGCCACCGTGCCGCGTCCGAAGGCCGAGGCGGTGCTCGTGCCCAAGGGCTCGGCCATCAAGACCGTGGCCGACCTGAAGGGCAAGAAGATCGCGCTCAACAAGGGCTCGAACGTCCACTACTTCATCGTCAAGCTGTTCGAGAAGCACGGCCTGCCGTACACCGACCTGAACCTGGTCTACCTGCCGCCGGCCGATGCGCGCGCCGCCTTCGAGAAGGGCTCGGTCGACGCCTGGGTCATCTGGGACCCGTTCCTGGCCGCGGCCGAGAAGTCGCTCGACGCGCGCATCCTGGCGGACGCCACCGGCGTGGTGGGCAACCGCGGGTACTACTTCTCGTCGCTCGACTACGTGGCCAGGAACGCCGACGTGCTGGCCATCGCGGTCGAGGAGATCAACAAGATCGACGTCTGGGGCGCAGCCAACAAGGGCGACTATGCGGGCGAGCTGGCCACGCTCTGGGGCCTGCCGAGACCGGTGGCCGATCTCTCCGTGGGCCGCGTGGACTACGGCACCGCAGCCATCACCAAGGCCATCCTCGCCGAGCAGCAACAGATCGCCGACACCTTCTTCGCGCTGAAGCTGATCCCCAAGAAGATCAACGTGCTCGAAGCAGCCGGCGCCGGAGTCGCGTGATGCAGATCTTCTGGTTCCTCCCCACGCACGGCGACAGCCGCTACCTGGGCACGAGCGAAGGCGCGCGCCCCATCGACCTGGCCTACCTGCAGCAGATTGCCGGCGCGGCCGACAACCTCGGCTACGAGGGCGTGCTCATTCCCACGGGCCGTTCGTGCGAAGACCCGTGGGTCATCGCGTCGAGCCTGATCGGCGCGACCAGCAAGCTCAAGTTCCTGGTGGCGGTGCGCCCGGGCCTGCACCAGCCCAGCCTGGCCGCGCGCATGGCCGCGACCTTCGACCGGCTCTCCGGCGGCCGCCTGCTGGTGAACCTGGTGACGGGCGGCGACCAGGCCGAGCTGGAGGGCGACGGCGTCTATCTCGACCATGCCGCGCGCTACGAGCAGTCGGCCGAATTCATCCGCATCTGGCGCGAGATCATCGCGCGCAGCCATGACGGGCAGTCCTTCGACTACGAAGGCCAACACCTGAGCGTGAAGGGCGCCAAGCTGCTGTACCCGCCGGTGCAGAAGCCGTATCCGCCCGTGTGGTTCGGCGGTTCGTCGGCCGCGGCGCACGAGCTTGCGGCGGAGCAGGTCGATGCCTACCTCACCTGGGGCGAGCCGCCCGCGGAAGTCGCGAAGAAGATTGCCGACGTGCGCGCCCGCGCCGAGCGCAAGGGCCGCAAGGTGGAGTTCGGCATTCGCCTGCACGTGATCGTGCGCGAGACCGAAGACGCCGCCTGGAAAGCCGCGGAGGAACTCATCAGCCGCGTGGACGACGAGACCGTGGTCCGCGCACAGGCCGCTTTTGCGCGCATGGACTCCGAAGGCCAGCGCCGCATGGCCGCGCTGCATGCGGGCGGCGCGAAGCGCTCGCGCGCCGACCTGGAGATCGCGCCGAACCTCTGGGCCGGCGTGGGCCTGGTGCGCGGCGGAGCAGGCACCGCGCTGGTGGGCGATGCGAAGACCGTCGCCGCGCGCATCGAGGAATACGCGGCGCTCGGCCTCGACAAGTTCATTCTCTCGGGCTACCCGCACCTGGAGGAGGCCTACCGCTTCGCCGAGCTGGTGTTCCCGCTGCTATCGCGCAAGGCGAAGACGCAGCTGGCGGGCGGCTCGCTCAGCGGCCCGTTCGGCGAGGTCGTCGCCAATCTCGACGCGCCATCGCGCCTCGTTTCCCAGAGTTGAAGGACCGCATGCCATGACCGAACAAGTTCAGGAACTGCCGGCCGTCGCGCCGGCCGAAAGCGAAGGCAGCGTGCTCAAGTCCTTCGCGGTCAATGTCGCGAAGCGGCTGGTGCCGTGGCTCGTGCCCGTGGGGCTCATCGTGTTCTGGCAGATCGCGTCGTCGCTGGGCTGGCTCAGCACGCGCGTGCTGCCGGCACCGGTCGATGTGGTCAAGGCCGCGTGGAACCTCACGGTGTCGGGCGAGCTGTGGACGCATGTGAAGGTCAGTGCCGGTCGTGCGCTGGCGGGGCTGGCCATCGGTGGCGGGGCGGGGCTGGCGCTGGGCCTGCTCACCGGTTCGGTGAAGTTCGCCGAGACGCTGCTCGACTCGACGATCCAGATGGTGCGCAACATTCCCGCGCTGGCGTTGATTCCGCTGGTGATCCTGTGGTTCGGCATCGACGAATCGGCCAAGCTGTTTTTGATCTCGGTGTCGGTGTTCTTCCCGATCTACCTGAACACCTTCCACGGCATCCGCAACGTCGATCCGCAGCTGATCGAGATGGGCCGCACCTACGGCCTGTCGCGCTGGCAGCTGTACCGCGAGGTGATCCTGCCGGGCGCGCTGTCGTCCATCCTCGTGGGGCTGCGCTTCTCGCTGGGGCTGATGTGGGTGATCCTGATCGTGGCCGAAACCATCTCGGCGCAGGCCGGCATCGGCTACCTCACGATGAACGCCCGCGAGTTCCTGCAGACCGACATCGTGCTGGTGGGCATCCTGCTGTACGCGCTGCTCGGCAAGCTGGCCGACCTGTTCGCACGCGGACTGGAGCAATGGTGGCTGCGGTGGCATCCCGGCTACCAGCGCAAGGCGAAGTGAGGGCAGGGGCATGACGATGCATTCATCCGACATCTCGCGCCGCACGGCCATTGCGACCCTGGCCGCGCTGGGCTCGGGCGCGGTGCTCGCGCAGGGCTTGGCCGCGCGGCCCGTGACCGTGCGGCTGGGCTACCAGAAGTCTTCCACGCTGATCGCCGTGCTGAAGGCACAGGGCGTGCTCGAAAAGCAACTCGCACCGCTCAACGCCACGCTGAGCTGGCACGAGTTCACCAGCGGCCTGCCGCTGCTGGAGGCGCTGAACCTCGACAACCTCGAAATCAGCGCCGACGTGGCCGACACCGTGCCGGTGTTCGCACAGGCAGCCGGCGCCGAGCTGACTTTCATCGCGCAGGAGGCGCCGTCGCCCGCCGCGCAGGCCATCGTGGTGCGCGAAGACTCGCCGATCAGGACCGTGGCCGATCTCAAGGGCAGGAAGGTCGGCTTCGCGAAGGCAGCCGGCGCGCACTACCTGCTGATCGCCGCGCTCGACAAGGCCGGCCTGTCGTTCAGGGACATCGAGCCCGCCTACCTCACGCCCGCCGACGGCCGTGCCGCTTTCGAGAAGGGCGCCATCGACGCATGGGTGGTGTGGGACCCGTTCCTGGCCGCAGCGCAACGCCAGTCGAAGGTGCGCGTGCTGGCCGACGGCGCGGGCATCGCGTCTTACCAGCGCTACTACCTTGCCAGCACCAAGTTCGCTAAGGCGCGGCCCGACGTGCTGCGCGTGGTCTACGCAGAGCTGGAAAAGACCGGCAAATGGGTCAAGCAGAACCCGAAGGACGCGGCGGCGCTGCTGTCGCCCGTGTGGGGCCTGGACGGCGCGACCATCGAGCAGGCCAACGCCCGCCGCAGCTACGCGGTGCGCCCGGTCGTGGCCGAGGGCCTGACCGAACAGCAGCGCATCGCCGATGCCTTCTTCGCCGAGAAGCTGCTGCCCAGAAAAATCGATGCGCTGAATGTGGCGCTGTTCAAACCCGGAGCCTGAAGCCCATGAGTGCCGTCCTGAAAGACATCCAACCCCAGGCCCCCTCGCCGGCGATTCCCGGCGGCGTGCGCCTGGAAGCGCGCGGCCTGCACAAGCGCTACGGCGCGCGCGAGGTGCTGCGCAACACCCGGCTCGCCATCGAGCCCGGCCAGTTCATCGCCATCGTCGGACGCAGCGGCTGCGGCAAGAGCACGCTGCTGCGGCTCATCGCCGGGCTGGAGGAGCCGACCTCCGGTGGGCTCTACACCGACGGCAAGCAGGTGCACGGCCTGCACGACGACACCCGCATCATGTTCCAGGAGGCGCGCCTCCTGCCGTGGCGCCGCGTGCTCGACAACGTGACGCTGGGCCTGTCGAACGATGCCAAGGCGCGCGGCAAGGAGGTGCTCGCGCAGGTCGGCCTGGCCGACCGCGAGAACGAATGGCCGGCGCGCCTTTCGGGCGGCCAGCGGCAGCGCGTGGCACTGGCGCGCGCGCTGGTGCACCACCCGCGCCTGCTGCTGCTCGACGAGCCGCTGGGCGCGCTGGATGCATTGACGCGCATCGAGATGCACCGGCTCATCGAGAACCTGTGGCAGCGCCACCGCTTCACCGCGCTGCTGGTGACGCACGACGTGCAGGAAGCCGTGGCGCTGGCCGACCGCGTGATCCTCATCGAGGACGGCCGCATCGCGCTCGACGAGAACATCGCGCTGGCCCGTCCGCGCTCGCAGGGCGACCCGGCCTTCGCCGCAATCGAGAAACGAATCCTCGACAGGGTGCTGCAGAAGCCGGAAGACACCGCGCCCGAGAGCACCGACGCCAGCTGGCTCACGACACCGGCGCACGCATTGCGCTGGGCGATCTGAGCTTCTTCATCCATCAGCCCATCCTGAAAGGTAGTCGCATGTCGCAGAACTGGAAATTCGAAACCCTGTCGGTGCACGCCGGCTATTCGCCCGAACCGACCACGCGCGCGGTCGCGCCTCCCATCTACCAGACGGTGGCGTATGCCTTCGACAGCGCGCAGCACGGCGCGGACCTGTTCGACCTGAAGGTGCCGGGCAACATCTACACCCGCATCAACAACCCGACGCAGGACGTGCTGGAGCAGCGCGTGGCGGCGCTCGAAGGCGGCATTGCCGCGCTTGCCCTGGCCTCGGGCCAGGCGGCCGTGACCTACGCGATCCAGACCATCGCGGAGGCGGGCGACAACATCATCAGCAGCACGGCGCTGTATGGCGGCACCTACAACCTGTTCGCCCACACGCTGCCGCAGTTCGGCATCACCACGCGCTTCGCGGACCATCGTGATCCGTCCAGCTTCGAGAAGCTGTTCGACGACAGGACCAAGGCGGTTTTCGTCGAATCGCTGGGCAATCCGGCTGGCAACGTGACCGACATCGCGGCCATTGCCGAGATCGCGCACCGCCACGGCGTGCCGCTGATCGTCGACAACACCGTCCCGTCGCCGTACCTGAGCCGCCCCATCGAGCACGGCGCCGACATCGTGGTGCATTCGCTCACCAAGTACCTGGGCGGCCACGGCACCAGCATCGGCGGTGCCATCGTCGATTCGGGCAAGTTCCCGTGGGCCGAGCACAAGCAACGCTTCAGGCGGCTGAACGAGCCCGACGTGAGCTACCACGGCGTGGTCTACACCGAGGCGCTGGGCCCGGCGGCGTACATCGGCCGTGCGCGCGTGGTGCCGCTGCGCAATACCGGCGCGGCCATCTCGCCGTTCAACGCCTTCCTGATCCTGCAGGGGATCGAGACGCTGGCGCTGCGCATGGACCGGATCAGCAGCAACGCACTTGCGGTGGCGCAACACCTGAAGCAGAGCAAGGCCGTGAACTGGGTGAACTACGCGGCGCTCGAAGACCACCCCGACTACCTGTTGGCGAAGAAGTACTTCGGCGGCCGCTCCAGCGGCGTGCTGACCTTCGGCATAGGCGCGGGCCGCGAGGGCGGCGCGAAGTTCCTCGATGCGCTGAAGCTCTTCACGCGCCTGGTGAACATCGGCGACGTGCGCTCGCTGGCCACACACCCGGCCTCGACCACGCACCGGCAACTGTCCCCCGAAGAGCTGGCCAGGGCCGGCGTGACGGAAGACACCGTGCGCCTGTCGGTGGGCATCGAGCACATCGACGACCTGATCGCCGACCTCGA
Organism: Variovorax sp. MPBD4-3; assembly: GCF_058809745.1. Lineage (NCBI taxonomy): Bacteria > Pseudomonadati > Pseudomonadota > Betaproteobacteria > Burkholderiales > Comamonadaceae > Variovorax > Variovorax sp. MPBD4-3. The sequence goes on along the minus strand of NZ_JBXASW010000026.1, from coordinate 50,156 downwards.
CCAGGCCCTTGCCGCCGCATCGAACTGAAAGACTTTTTGAAGCAATGACCGCACTGCAATCCATCCCCGAAGCCGCGCTGGACCAGCTGTTCCGCAAGGCCCGCACCGTGCACGCGTTCAAGCCGGTGCCGGTGACCGACGAGCTGATCCACAAGCTCTACGACCTCGTGAAGTGGGGCCCGACCGCCTTCAACGCCCAGCCGGCGCGCTACGTGTTCGTGCGCAGCGAGGAGGGCAAGGCGAAGCTGAAGCCGGCGGTGTCTGCTGGCAACACCGCGCAGACGCTGGCCGCCGGCGTGACGGTGATCGTGGCGCACGACACGCGCTTCTACGAGCACCTGCCCGCGCAGTTCCCGGCCTACGACGCCAAGCCGCTCTTCGAGAAGAGCGCCGAGGCCGCGCAAGCCACTGCCTTTCGCAACAGCAGCCTGCAGGGCGCCTACCTGATCCTGGCGGCGCGCGCGTTGGGCCTCGACGCGGGGCCGCAGTCGGGCTTCAACGCGGAGCTGGTCGAGAAGGCCTTCTTCCCCGATGGCCGCTACAAGGCCAACTTCCTGGTGAACCTCGGCGTGGCCGACCACGCCGGCACCTTCGAGCGCGGCCCCCGGCTGGCGTTCGAAGAGGTGGCCGAGATCGTCTGACGGCAGCCACCTCATCTCATCTTTTTTTGTGCTTTTCCTCAACGAATTTCCTCAACCCGAAAGAGAACCCATCATGTCCATTCAAGCCATCAACGTACGCAACCAGTTCAAGGGCAAGGTCCGCGAAATCATCCGCGGCGATGTCGTCTCCGAGGTCGATGTCGAGACCGCCTGGGGCATCGTCACCTCGGTCATCACCACGCGCTCGGTCGACGAGCTGCAATTGAAGGTGGGCTCCGACGTGGTCGCGCTCGTGAAGTCGACCGAGGTTTCGATCGCGAAGCTCTGACGGACCCTCGGGCATCTGCGACAACCCGGCGCTGTCATGGCGCCGGGTTTTTTCGTTTCTGGGGTGATTGTTTGCAATCGCTTTGGGCGATTTACAGGCGTGTCGACATCGAATGTGCTGAATGTCAGGAATCCGATGAATCTTTGAAAACCACACATCAGCCTTGAAGGGGCCGCCATAGCATGCGCCGCGAGATCGCGGTCCATGCCCTGAACCGGCGTGCGGCTGCATCTCGCGAAGAGTCGAAAAAACAAACGGAAATCTTCAGGGAGTCACCGCATGCGTGTGGAAATCGATGAGCATGGAATGATCAGTCACGCGCGAGTCAGGCACGCTCGCAGCACCAGGATCGAGAGAGGAAAGAGAACCGGAGCCATCACCGGAATCGTGGTGCACCAGACGGACGCCGATACTTCGGCGTCTTCATTGGACAGCTACAGGCAGCCGGGTGCCAACGGCGCGCACTTTCTCATCGACAAGGATGGGACGATCTATCAGACGGCTGCGATCTATCAGCGGACGAATCATGTGGGGCCGTTGAAGGCGAGGTGCCTGGTGATGCCGACGTGCAAGATGTCCGACTTTCCTCCCAAGGTAGGGCCGGCGGAGATGCATCGCATCGAGATGCTCAAGGCGCCTGCGGACCGGTATCCGAGCAATATGGAGGCTATCGGGATCGAGATGGTTGGGAGGGCGAGGCTGCCGGCGAGTGTGAGGCTGCTTCCCACAGAGTTGACGTGGCCTCCCGAAAAGGTGCGGGCCAAGTACGCTGTATTCGAAACGCCGACTGCTGCTCAAAATCAATCGCTTTCGTGGCTTGTCAGAGTGCTTCAAAATTCGATGCAAATTGCTGCGGATGAAGTCTTTCGTCATCCTGTGGTCAGCAGAAAAAATCCAACTGAGGCACAGGGCGCAGATTGGAATCTCTCGGTACCAGCACCATGACCAACTCAAGACTTTTCATGACTGCTGCGGCGCTGGCTGTGGCTGTAATTTCTTTGTCGGCGCAGGCCGCGGACCGGCGATACCCCATTGGCTATGTCAGGAAGGTGGAGGTCACGCATCCTTCACACCGAAGCGCTTGGGAAAACAAGGACTTTCTGGATTGCGACGATGTCGTCCTTACAGAGGAAGACGTTCTATATGCCCTGAGGTATATGCACAGGATTTCGTGGAAGGCCTACGACCCGGAGAAGATGGATACCACGGGCTGTGAAGGGCAAGCGCTTGTGACGTTCAAGAACGGAAAAATCCTCGCGATGGGAATCGAGCCCACCGGGCGGATCAGCACCGCAGAGTTCGATTCCAAGATGAAATCTACGGCGAGTCCCCTGGGCTTCTACGAATGCCATCCGTGCGGAGAACGCAAGATGGCTCTTCTCAAGGACGCGTTGAATCGCGCTGATGAGCGCAGGCTCAAGCGAATGGAGGCCGAAGGACGGATCCCGCCTGGCGAGGCAGAAATCTTGCTGAAGAAGACGCGGGCTGATCGTGAAAGGCCATGACTTGTTTTTCGACGCTGCATCGTTCAGTGATCGTGCGCACCAGCCTATACAACGGCTGGTTGTTAAGAACCGACTTTTCGGTTGTTTGAGCTTCGGCCCCTGGCTTCTACAGTGGTGGTTATCGCCATCAGGGCGAATGCACCGCACAACAGGAGCCTCATCGCATGCCAGTGGAAGTTGAAGAAGAACTCGTCGCCTTGCCCGAGGCACTTGAACAGGCGCGCGCCAAGGCCGCCGAAAGCAATTGGCCCTATGCCGGAGGCGTGACGCCGCCGGTGGCCTGGGAACTGGTCCGTGGTGGCCAGGCGGTGCTGGTCGACGTGCGCTCCGGCGAGGAGCGCAAGTTCGTCGGCCATGTGCCCGACAGCCTGCACGTAGCCTGGGCCACGGGCACGGCGCTCACGCGCAATCCGCGCTTCGTGCGCGAACTCGAAGCCAAGCTGGCAAAGGACGGCGGCAAGGACGCCGTGGTGCTGCTGCTGTGCCGCAGCGGCAAGCGATCGGCGCTGGCAGCCGAAGCAGCGGCCAAGGCGGGCTTCACGCGGGTGTTCAACGTGCTCGAAGGCTTCGAGGGCGAGATCGACTCGCAGCAGCATCGCGGCGGCTCCGACGGCTGGCGCTTCCACGGCCTGCCGTGGGTGCAGGACTGATCTCGCGTCGAACAGACAGACATCCACGGGAGAACATTGCACATGGCCCATTTCGAAGTGAGCGACATCGTTCGCGCGTTGCACGGCGTGCGCGACGAATGGCGCGATTCGCAGCGCCGCTCGCGCGAGCCAGGCGCACGCGAGTTTCCGTCGCGCGACGCACTGGCGCAGATCGTCGAGTCGCTGAAGGGCGCGCTCTTTCCGATGCGGCTCGGCCCGCCGGACCTGCGCCATGAGAGCGAGGATTTCTACGTCGGCCACACGCTCGACGCCGCCCTGCAGGCGCTGCTGGTGCAGGCGCGGCTGGAGCTGAACTTCAACGCGCGCCACGAGCCGCGTCCCGCCAGCGATATCGACGACTCTGCAACCGACGCCATACGCCGCTTCGCCACCGCCTTGCCGGGCCTGCGCCGCCTGCTCGACAGCGACGTGCTCGCCGCCTACCAGGGCGACCCAGCGGCGCGCAGCGTCGACGAGGTGCTGCTGTGCTATCCGGGCGTGCTGGCGATGATTCACCATCGCCTCGCGCACGAGCTCTACAAGCTCGGGCTGCCGCTGCTGGCGCGCATCGTGGCCGAACTCGCGCACGGGCAGACCGGCATCGACATCCATCCCGGTGCGCAAATCGACGCGGGTTTCTTCATCGACCACGGCACGGGCGTGGTGATCGGCGAGACGGCGGTCATCGGCAAGCGGGTGCGGCTCTACCAGGCGGTCACGCTCGGTGCCAAGCGCTTTCCGACGGACGCCGAAGGCAACCTGCAGAAGGGTCTTCCAAGGCATCCGGTGGTGGAAGACGACGTGGTCATCTACGCGGGCGCAACCATCCTCGGGCGCGTCACGCTCGGCAAGGGCGCCGTCATCGGCGGCAATGTGTGGATCACCGACGACGTGCCCGCGGGCGCCAGCGTCACGCAGGCCAGCCTGCAGAATGCGCCCAAGGCAGGTGGTGCAGCATGAAAGCATTCGTCGAAGACTTCGGCGTCACCATTCGCCAGTTGCGCGAGGGCAAGGGCTGGTCGCAGGAGGAACTCGCGGAGCGTTCCGATCTGAACCGCTCCTACGTGGGCGAGATCGAACGCGGGCGCGTCATTCCGTCGATCGTCACCGCGCAGAAGCTGGCCACCGCGCTGGGCATCAACATGGTCGGCCTGCTCATGCGCTGCGAGCAGCTGGAGCAGTCGCGCCTTGCGCGAAGGATCAACTTGGCGGCTATAGCCTGTTGAGGGAAAACCCGTGGGCGCCGGACACTGGCGTCCACTTTTTCCTCAACCCACGGAGCCCTGATCCATGAGCGCAACAGTTGGTGGTACGACCGCCCTTGGCGACAACGCCGCAAGACAGCTAGCCAATGCCACCAAGACGGTACCTCAGCTCGAGACCATCAGCCCGCGCTGGCTGACGCACCTGCTGCAATGGGTGCCGGTGGAGGCGGGCATCTACCGCGTCAACAAGGTCAAGAACCCCGAGTCGATCAAGGTCACCTGCACCTCGCGCGAAGAAGAAAACCAGCTGCCGCGCACCTTCGTGGACTACGAAGAGAACCCGCGCGAGCACTACCTCAATGCCGTGAGCACCGTGCTCGACGTGCACACCCGCATCTCCGACCTCTACAGCAGTCCGCACGACCAGATCAAGGAGCAGCTGCGCCTGACGATCGAGACGATCAAGGAGAACCAGGAGAGCGAGCTCATCAACAACCCCGACTACGGCCTGCTGGCCCAGGTGACGGAAGAGCAGCGCATCTTCCCGCTGACCGGCGCACCCACGCCCGACGACCTCGACGAACTGCTGACCAAAGTGTGGAAGGAGCCCGCCTTCTTCCTCACGCACCCGCTGGCCATTGCCGCCTTCGGGCGCGAAGCCACGCGCCGCGGTACGCCGCCGCCGACGGTGAGCCTGTTCGGTTCGCAGTTCATCACCTGGCGCGGCATTCCGCTGATTCCGTCGAACAAGGTGCCGGTGGCCGACGGCAAGAGCAAGATCCTGCTGCTGCGCGTGGGCGACAAGCGCCAGGGCGTGGTGGGCCTCTTCCAGCCGGGGCTGTCTGGCGAGCAGGGTCCGGGGCTGTCGGTGCGCTTCATGGGCATCAACAACCATGCGATCGCGTCTTACCTGATCTCTCTGTACTGCTCGCTCGCGGTGTTGACCACCGACGCGCTGGCGGTGCTCGACGACGTCGAGATCGGCAAGTACCACGACTATCCCGACACCTACAAGTAAGCCGCTGTGAGCAGCACTCCATCGATTCCGGGCGAGGCGCCGTTCGACCCGGCCATCCTCGCGCGCATGGCCAGCGCCATGTTCTCCGAGGTGCCGGGCGCGCAGTTTCCCGCCAACGTCGCGCCGCCGGGCTCGCCGCTGGTGAGCCCCGCGGGCTTCGGGCCGAGCGTGCCGGGCACCCCGATTCCGCAGGGGCATATTCCGGGCGCCAACCTGGTGCCGGCATCGCCCACGCAGTTGCCGTCGCTTGCCAATCGCGCGCCTGCCTTGCTGCCGCATGCGGTGGCGGGCAACGGCGTGCCGGACAGCGTGCTGTCGGTGGCGCCGGCTTTCGAGCCGCGCTCGGGCGGCTCGGTGCTGGGCGTGCCGCAGCAGGTGAATGCGCCTTCGGCACCGCAGCCGGCAGCGTCGCCGTTCTACTTCGTGGGCAACAGCTTCGGGCATCCGTCCCCTGGCGCCACGCAGGGCATTGCGATTCACGATCCGTTCGCTGGCCTTGAAATGCCGCAACCGGCTGCGCCGGTTTCGCCGCCGAGCCCGTCGATGGCGCCCGCCGGCCGCGACGCACAGTTCTATTTCGTCGATGCGGTGCGCCTGCCCAACGGCTTCGTCACGCCGGCCAAGCCCGATCCGCGCGGCCCTGACGCCGTGCCACTGGCGGGCAGCGGCCAGCATCCGCCGTTCGACGTCCATGCCGTGCGGCGAGACTTTCCGATCCTGCAGGAGCGGGTGAACGGCAAGCAGCTCGTGTGGTTCGACAACGCGGCCACCACGCACAAGCCGCAGTCTGTCATCGACCGCATCGCGTATTTCTACGAGCACGAGAACTCGAACATCCATCGTGCAGCCCATGAGCTGGCCGCGCGCGCAACCGACGCCTATGAAGGTGCGCGCGAACGCGTTCGCAAGTTCATCAACGCGCCGGAAGTCGAAGAGGTGATCTTCGTGCGCGGCACCACCGAGGCCATCAACCTCGTGGCCAAGAGCTGGGGCGGGCAGCACGTGGGCGAGGGCGACGAGATCATCGTGTCGAACCTCGAACATCACGCCAACATCGTGCCTTGGCAGCAGCTAGCCGCGGCCAAGGGCGCGAAGCTGCGGGTGATTCCGGTGGACGACACGGGCCAGGTGCTGCTCGACGAATACCGCAAGCTGCTCAACGACCGCACGAAGATCGTGGCCGTCACGCAGGTGTCGAATGCGCTGGGCACGGTGGTGCCTGTGAAGGAGATCGTTGAACTGGCGCACCGCGCGGGTGCCAGGGCGCTGGTCGACGGCGCGCAGTCGGTATCGCACATGCGCGTGGACGTGCAGGACATCGGCGCCGATTTCTTCGTCTTCTCCGGCCACAAGGTGTTCGGTCCGACCGGCATCGGCGTGGTCTGGGGCAAGCGTGAAGTGCTCGAAGACATGCCTCCGTGGCAGGGCGGCGGCAACATGATTGCCGACGTGACCTTCGAGAAGACCGTGTTCCAGCCGATCCCGAACAAGTTCGAGGCCGGCACCGGCAACATCGCCGACGCGGTGGGCCTGGGCGCGGCGATCGACTACGTCAACAAGGTCGGCATCGAGAACATCGCTCGCTACGAGCATGACCTGCTGGTGTACGGCATGGCGCAGCTCGGCGCGATCCCTGGCGTGCGGCTGATCGGCACGGCGGCCGACAAGGCCAGCGTGATGTCCTTCGTGCTCGACGGGTACGCCACCGAGGAAGCGGGCCATGCGCTGAACGACGAAGGAATCGCGGTGCGCACCGGCCACCACTGCGCGCAGCCGATCCTGCGGCGCTTCGGCGTCGAGACCACGGTGCGGCCGTCGCTGGCGTTCTACAACACCTTCGACGAGATCGATCGGCTGGTGGCTGTGGTGCGGCGGCTGGCGGGGCAGCGGCGGGCAGGGTAGGTTCGTCAGGGCGTCGGCGCGAGGTGGCGGGTGAAGAAAGCCGTCACCTCGGCGTTGAAGGCCGCATGAAAAGCCGTGCGATCGAAGCCGGGCGCATCGCGGCAGATCTCGGACTTCGCTTCGATCTGCGCTGGCGGGCACGGCGCAAGGAAGCCGAAGTGCTCGGCTTTCTCGGCCACGCGCCATTCGGGCGCCACGGGCAGGTTGCGGCGGACCGCCGCCACGCTGTCGGGCGTGACGCCGTCGCCGCCGTAGGCCGAGGCCCAGAGCAGGATCGGGATCTTCACGTCCTTCAGGTCATCGGCGTCGAAGACCATGCTGAGCGGGTCGGCGATCACAGCGGCCTTGATGCGGGCGTCGTGGGCCAGCGGCGACGCGAGCAGTTCCTGGAATCTCCGGCGCATCAGCGCGCATGCCGGGCTTTGCAGGTCTTTGGCGCAGGGCGATGAGGGCAGGGGCGGGAGGCGCTCGAAATCGGGACGTGCGCCGGCGAGCACGAGGCCCGTGTAGCCGCCCCTGGAAAAGCCGTAGAAGCCGATCCGGTCGGACGCGATCCGGTCATGCGAGGGCCATTGCCTGAGCATGTGGTCGATCAGCCGCTTGATGTCGGTCGTTCTCGTCGCCAGGGCCGAGATCCTGTCGTCCGGGCTGCCGCGAATCTGGAAGTTGTCTTCCGAATGGCTGATGGCGGCGACCACGAAGCCCGCGTCGGCCAGCGCCTGGGCGGTGTCGTGGTGGCCGAGGAAAGAGCCCCCATACCCGTGCGACAGCACGATCAGCGGGAGCTGGGCGCCGGGCACGAGCGGGCAATCCCGCACGCCGCGGATCGTGGTCCGGCCGAGCTGGATGTCGCCGGCCGGCGCGGCGCAGGGTGTCCACACGGCGCCGCGCATTGCCGGGCCCTCGCGGTCGGCGGGTATCTCGAGGGTGCTGAAGCCGGCGGCCTGCGCGAGCGCGGCCGAGAGACAGGCGGCCGCGAGGCCGAAGGAGCGCAGATGGCGAAGGAGATGCATCGCCGCAGTGTGCTGCGCCGTGTCGCAGGCTGCTTAGCAGACTTTGCGATCTTTGCCCGGTTTACGAATGGCGCGCTATGCTTGGAGATTGTTAACACTCGTGATGCTTGCCACCGCATGTCCCTGCCTCAAGCTCCTTTGCCCGCGTCTTCGGCGGCCGACGAATCCTGCGACGTGATGGTCGTCGGCGGTGGCCCCGCCGGATCGACCATTGCCGCGTTGCTGGCCCAGCAGGGCCGCAAGGTGGTGCTGCTCGAGAAGGCGCATCACCCGCGCTTCCACATCGGCGAATCGCTGTTGCCCGGGAATGTCGAGCTGTTCGAGAAGCTCGGCGTGCGCGACCAGGTCGACAAGATCGGCATGCCCAAGTTCGGCATCGAGTTCGTCTCGCCCGAGCACGAGCACCGCAGCTATGTCGAATTTGCCGAGGGCTGGGACAAGTCGCTCGACTCCGCCTGGCAGGTGCGCCGCTCCGAACTCGATGAGCTGCTGTTCCGCAACGCGGCGACGCGCGGTGCGCAGACGATCGAGGGCTGCAAGGTGCGCGACGTGGCCTTCGATGCCGACGGCGCCACCGTCAAGGCCGAGATGGACGACGGCGCGAAGCGCAGCTGGCGCGCCCGCTTCGTGGTCGACGCCACCGGGCGCGACACCCTGCTGGCCAACAAATTCCGCTGCAAGGAGAAGAACCCCGACCACAACAGCACGGCCGTGTTCGGGCACTTCACCAACGCCGAGCGGCTCGAGGGCAAGAAGGAAGGCAACATCAGCATCTGCTGGTTTCCGCACGGCTGGTTCTGGTTCATTCCGCTGGCCGACGGCACCACCAGCGTGGGCGCGGTCTGCTGGCCGTACTACCTGAAGACACGCGACAAGCCGCTGAAGGACTTCTTCTACGACACCATCGCGCTGTGCCCGGCGCTGCAGGAGCGGCTTCAGCACGCCACGCTGGTCGACGACGCGGTGCATGCCACGGGCAATTTCTCCTACTCCAGCACGCACGCCACCGGCGACCGCTACCTGATGCTGGGAGACGCCTTCACCTTCATCGACCCGATGTTCTCGTCTGGCGTGTACCTGGCCATGCACAGCGCCTTCGACGGCGCCAAGCTGGTGGCGACCGCGCTCGACCAGCCGGCCCAACTGGCGGCGGCGCGCCGGGGCTTCGAGGCCATGATGCGCAAGGGCCCGAGCGAGTATTCGTGGTTCATCTACCGCGTGACCAACCCGACCATCCGAGACATGTTCATGCACCCCGGCAACCCGTTCCGGGTGAAGGAGGCGTTGATGTCGCTGCTGGCCGGCGACATCTACAACGGCACGCCGATGTGGAACGCGCTGCGCATGTTCAAGGTGCTGTACTACGGCATCTCGATTGCCAACTTCCGGCGCACCTGGGCGGGCTGGAAGCGCCACCGCTTCAACACCCGCGACATGGGGATGTTGAAGGGCGAGACCATTCTCAAGTCGGAATAGCCTGCGCGTTTTTCCGGGCGATGGCGCGGAATGGCGCCGTGATTCGCTCGTCCGCGTCGACCGTCCGCCAGAACACGCTGGCAAGCTGGCGTGCCGCCTGCCATTCCCCCAGCGTCTCGACGGTCGGTGCCAGGTCGCCGGCCGCCAGGTCGCGCGGCGGCAGTTCGCCGCTGGTGGGTGCATAGAGCGTCGGCAACACGTCGTATGCGGGCGCCAGCCGCCAAGCGCCGTTCTCTATGAGCAGCGAGATGTTGCCGTAGTGTCGATCGGTGTTGCCGATGAGCCGGCCAAAGGCCTCAAGGAAGCGCAGCGTTTGGGCATCGTCTGCGCGCAACAGCCCGCGCGAAACCATGCGATTCGCAGTGGCGGCCCAGTTGTCGATCTTTCCGATGTGCTGCGCGTCGTATGCCATCAGCGAAACCATTGCGATCCGGCCCCGAGCGGTCCGGTCGAAGCGCTCGACTTCCAGGAAGACGCGGCCCGCCTCGATGAACAGGCGAGTGGTGGCCGCCGCCACGCCGGCCTCTTGTAGCGTGCGCAGCGCCAGGTGCTCGCACACGAGCAGGTCGCGCGAACGCCTGTCCGCCGGCGAAGCGCCGGATGGGGAGAACTTGACGATCACTTGCCGCCCGTCGCGCACGGTGCAGAACTTGGGCTGTTCGCCGCCGGCCGATGAGCCCGGCAATGTGCCTTGCATGGCGCTGTCCGCCATGGCGGGGTAGTCGGTGGGGGACACCTGTGGCGCTGGCCGCGCGGCAATCGACTGGAATCGTCGGAACGACTCCCCGCCGACGACCAGGTTGCCCGGCAGATCCTCGCCGCAGAGCGCCAGCGCTTGAAGCACGTCGTCATCGCGCCAGTGGTCTGGGTTGGCGGGCAGGCCGAGTTCCGGGTGGCCGTGTGCAAAGGCGCGGCCTATGAATCCCTGGGGCCGCATGTCGGCCAGGAACCATGGCAGCCCGTCATGCAGCGCGCTCGGCCCTTCTTCCTCATCCATCCAGCAGCGGCCACCTTGCAACGGCACGATGCGGCCGAACGGTGCGGCATCGCCATTCGCGTCGACCTTGATGACCGGGACTTCCGCGCCGACGCGCTCGACATGCCGGGGTGCGACATACATCTGCGAGCGCGCGGCACCCACCTTCAGGATGCTGGCGTCGCGCAAAAGAGGTGCCAGCGTTCTCGAGACTGTCGGCTGGCTTACGCGAAGCCGCGCCTGAATGTCGGCGCTGGAGGCGGCGCCCTGCGATCGGATGAATGCAAGCGCAGTCTCGGCAAGGGTCGCGGGGGTAGGGGGCATTGAATACCAATGTGAATAGATAAATTATTCTATCCTTCGCTTGGAAATTCGTCTGAGTGAATTAATTAATGAATAGATACTTGCGATTGGTTTTTGGCGGTTTGCGCCACTTGGGCCCGCATCGGATGTAAGGCGCTCAGCCCCCCGCACGGGCGCGCTGGGCTTCGTAGGCCTTGAGATGGACGTAAGCCGTGCGCAGCACCGAAGGCGCCGCCGCATGGCCCGGCGCCGCGCGGCCCAGCAGGTCGCCGACGATGTGGTCGGCTTCCACTTGCGCGCCGCGCACGATGTCCTTGTACATCGATGCCGTCATCGGCGAGCCGGCGGCGGTCATGATGGCCCGGCCGCGCTGCACTGCCGCCGGGCGCGGCGCGAAGCCGTTGTGTTCGGCGATGGCGCAGCATTCGCCGAAGATCGACAGCGCCACGTCTTCCCCGCCCGCCGCCATGATGTCGCCGATGGACGCGCGCATCAAGCTGGTGAGGCCCGCCGCCGAAGCGATGAAGACCCATTTCTCCCACATGTCCTGCAAGATGGTCTCGCTGGCGTTGCCGTCGAACCTGGCGCCCGCGAACTGCGCCGCGATGGCGTCGATGCGCGCCGAACGGCCACCGGCGCGCTCGCCGTAGCTCAGGCCGTGCGTGTCGTTGAGGTGCAGCACGCGGCCTTCGTCGTCCAGCGTGGCGGAGATCATGCACAGGCCGCCCAGCACCTTGTCTTCGCCGAAGCGCGCGACGAGGCTGTCGATGTGCTTCATGCCGTTGAGCAACGGAAGAATCACGGTGTTCGGCCCCACCGCCGGAGCGAACGAATCCATCGTTGATTCGAGGTCGTAGGCCTTGCTGCCGGCGATGACCACGTCGTAGGGCCCGTCGATGCCGTCCGCCAGCACGTGCCTGGGCGCGGGAAGCTGCAGGTTGCCGAATTGGCTCTGCACCACCAGCCCGGTCTTCGCGAGCTGCGCTGCGCGGCGCGGCCGCAGCAGGAAGGTGACGTCGCGTCCTGCTTCCAGCAGACGGCCGCCGAAGTAACCACCGAGTGCGCCGGCACCCACCACCAGAAATCTCATCGCGTGTCGCTCCTGAATCAGTCGAACCAAAAAGATCGATGGCGATGATGCCCGGGATTGCGCCGGGCTGCTTCAGGCGGGTACGCGCCAAGCCAAGAACTTTTCTGGAAAAGGTCTTGGGCGGTTCGCATAATCGCCTTCGTCAAACGACGCCCTCATTTCACAGGAGTTCCATCCATGGCCCAGATCCGCATCGCCGTTCTCGTCGGCAGCCTTCGCAAGGATTCGTACAACCAGAAGCTGGCCCTCGCGCTGGCGCATCTCGCTCCGCCCGAGCTCACCTTCGAGCATCTGCGCATCGACGACCTGCCGGCCTACAACCAGGACGACGACGGCAACCAGGCGCCCTCGGTCAAGCGCCTGAAGACCGAGATCGCCGCGGCCCAGGGCCTGCTGTTCGTCACCCCTGAATACAACCGCTCGATTCCCGGCGTGCTGAAGAACGCCATCGACCATGCCTCGCGCCCCTACGGCCAGAGCGCATGGGCCGGCAAGCCGGCGGGCGTGGTGGGTGTGTCGGTCGGCGCCATCGGCACCGCGCTGGCGCAGCAGCATCTGCGCAACATCCTGGCCTACCTCGACGTGCCGACGATGGGCGCGCCCGAAGTGTTCCTGCAGGCCAAGGACGACCTGTTCGACGACAAGGGCCACATCGGCAACGAAGGCTCGAAGAAGTTCCTGCAGGGCTGGATGGACAAGTACGTGGCCTGGGTCAAGACCCACTCGGCCTGAGCGCGTCGCGCGCCAACGAAAAAGCCGCCCGTGAAGGCGGCTTTTTTTCATGGCGGGGCAGGGTCAGGCGACTTGCGCCACGTCCTTCTGGTTGGCGGCCTCACCGGTCGCCACCAGGATGTCGGCGCGGGCCGAGGCCAGCGCGCTGGCCTTGGCTTCGTCGCCCATGGCCACGCCTTCGGCACGCACGATGCGCACGTCGGTGATGCCGAAGAAGCCGAAGACCGCCTTCAGGTAGCTTTCCTGGTGTTCCATGGCCTGGCCGCCTTCGCTGGTCGAATAGACGCCGCCGCGCGAAGAGGCCACGATGACGGTCTTGCCGCCGGCCAGGCCGACGGGGCCCTTCTCGGTGTACTTGAAGGTGCGGCCGACTTGCCCCAGGCGGTCGATCCAGGCCTTGAGTTGCGTCGGGATCGAGAAGTTGTAGAAGGGCGTGCCGATGACGACCACGTCCGCGGCCAGGAACTGGCTCACGAGCTTTTCGGACAGCTCGTTTTCACGCTTTTGCGCTTCGGTCGGCTGGGCCTGCACGCCGATCTTGATGCCGAGCGAGTCGGCGCTGAAGTGAGCCGGGGCGTCGACGGCGAGGTCGAGGTATTCGACGGTGGTGTCGGGGTGGGCGGCGCGCCATGCGGCCACGGTCTCGGCCGAGAGCAGGCGCGAGGTGGAGTTTGCGGCGAGGATGCTGGAGTCGATGTGGAGCAGCTTCATGATCAGTCAATCACTTTCTTGGGGCTGTCGGCACTCAAGTTGGCCGGCGATGTGAGAATTCTATTTTTGGATGCAGTGGCCGATAAGTAGCCAAAATTAGCCTAGTTCGTTCTGTTTGCAGGACAATGAGCGGCATGCAAGACCTCAACGACATGGTTTTCTTCGCCGAAGTGGCCGAGCGGGGCGGCTTTGCCGCTGCCAGCCGGGCGCTGGGCATTCCCAAGTCGCGCCTGTCGCGCCGCGTGGCCGACCTGGAAGAGCGGCTGGGCGTGCAGCTGATGCAGCGCAGCACGCGGCGGCTGTCGCTCACGCCCGCCGGCGAGATCTACCTGCGCCACGCCTCCGCCATGCGCGACGCGGCGCAGGCGGCCGCCGAGGCGGTGGCGCAGGTGCAGACCGAGCCCAGCGGCCTGGTGCGGCTGAGCTGCCCCGTGACCATCGCGCACAGCGGGCTCGCGCAGCTGATGCCCGTCTTCATGGCGCGCTATCCGGCGGTGCGCATCGACATGCGCGTGATCAACCGGCCGGTCGACCTGATCGAGGAGGGCATCGACATCGCGCTGCGCGTGCGCCCCGTCATCGAGGACAGCACCGTGCTGGTGGCCAAGACCTTCGGCTACAGCCGCGGCGTGCTGATCGCCAGCCCGGAGCTGCTGGCGCTCCACGGCCCGGTCAACACGCCGGCCGACCTGGCGAAACTGCCGACCGCGGCCATGTCGGTCAACGGGGAAGGGCGCAGCGACTGGCGTCTGGAAGGCCCCGACGGCCAGAGCTGGGTGCATTCCCACGTTCCGCGCTATGTGGCGGACGACCTGGCAACGCTGCAGTTCGGCGCACTGGGCGGCGTGGGCGCGACCATGCTGCCCGACTACATGTGCCGGGCCGACGTGGACGCCGGCCGGCTGGTGCGAGTGCTGCCGGACTGGGGGCCGTCGCCGGTGGTGGCGCACATGGTGTTTCCGGCACGGCGGGCGCTGGTTCCGGCGGTGCGGCGGCTGATCGACTTCCTGACGGAGCACCTGCAGAGCGTCGACATGCGGATGTTCTGAGCGCTCGTTATGCGAAAAACGTCATATCCAAACAAGCAGATATTCGTTTGTCATTGAAGCGATGGTTCGCACAATCCGAGGCTCCCATCCAATCCAGGAGCGATCATGGCAACTCTGCGACTCGGCGACACCGCCCCCAATTTCACCCAGGACTCCAGCGAAGGCCCCATCGACTTCTACCAGTGGGCCGGCGATTCGTGGGTCGTGTTCTTCTCGCACCCGGCAGACTTCACGCCGGTGTGCACCACCGAGCTGGGCAAGACGGCGGCGCTGTCGGGCGAGTTCGCCAAGCGCGGCGTCAAGCCCATCGCGCTGAGCGTCGACCCGGCCACCAGGCACAAGGAATGGATCGGCGACATCAACGAAACGCAGAACACCACGGTCAACTTCCCCATCATCGCGGACGCCGACCGCAAGGTGGCCGACCTGTACGACCTGATCCACCCGAACGCCTCGACCACGGCCACGGTGCGCAGCGTCTACATCATCGATCCGAAGAAGATCATCCGCACGACCATCACCTACCCGGCGTCGACCGGCCGCAATTTCGACGAGATCCTGCGCGTGATCGACTCGCTGCAGCTCACCGACAGCCACAAGGTAGCCACGCCCGTGAACTGGAAGGACGGCGACGACGTCGTCATCGTGCCGAGCATCCAGGACCCGGCCGAACTCGCCGAGCGCTTCCCCAAGGGCTTCAAGGCCGTCAAGCCTTACCTGCGCATCACGCCGCAGCCCAACAAGTAAGCGGGACAGGGCAGCGTCGTCATGCAGACTCGTGTCGTCATCGTGCCCGGTTGGCGCGACTCCGGGCCCGGCCACTGGCAGAGCCTGTGGGAAGAGCGCATTCCGGGCGCGGCGCGGGTGGTGCAGGACGACTGGGCCTCGCCCAAGCGCGATGCCTGGGTGCCGGCGCTCGCCAAGCTGGTGCTGGAGCAGCCCGGCCCGGTGGTGATCGCCGCGCACAGCCTGGGCTGCATCGCCACGGCCCACCTGCCGCCAGAGGCCGCGGCCCGCATCCAGGGTGCGCTGCTGGTGGCTCCGGCCGACCCCGAGCGCCGGGCGGTGCTGTCCGACTTTGCGCCCGTGCCGTATGCGGCGCTGCCGTACCGCAGCATCGTGGTGGCCAGCAGCAATGACCCTTTTTGCCCGATTCGCCTGGCTGGTGCATATTCGCGCGCCTGGGGAAGCGAGTTCGTCCGCATGCAGAATGCGGGCCACATCAACATCGACTCGGGACACGGGGACTGGCCGCTGGGCCTCGCCTTGCTCCAGTCCTTGACCGACGAGCCCGCCGCCTGGTCGGCGGGCCGTGAATTTTCAGAAACTTTGGCAACCACATGACTTCCAGAATAAAGACCTTCGTCGCCGTGCTCGCGCTGGCGTCCTCCGCACTCGCCGGCAGCAGCGCCTTCGCACAGGGCACGTCGCTGCTGAACGCCTCGTACGACGTGGCCCGCGAGTTCTACAAGGACTACAACGCGGCCTTCGTGGCGCACTACAAGAAGGCGGCCGGCAAGGACGTCAAGATCGACCAGTCGCACGGCGGCTCCAGCGCGCAGGCCCGCGCGGTGGCCGACGGCCTCGATGCCGACGTGGTGACCATGAACACCTCGACCGACATCGACTTCCTGGCCAACGCCGGCGTGGTCGCCAAGGACTGGAACAAGAAATTCCCCGAGAACGCATCGCCGACCACGTCGACCATGCTGTTCCTGGTGCGCAACGGCAATCCCAAGGGCATCAAGGACTGGGACGACCTGGTCAAGCCGGGCGTGCAGGTGGTGATCGTCAACCCCAAGACCGGCGGCAACGGCCGCTACGCCTACCTGGCGGCCTGGGGATACATCAAGAAGAAGGGCGGCACCGACGCCCAGGCCGCCGAATTCGTCGGCAAGCTGTTCAAGAACGTGCCGGTGCTGGCGCGCGGCGGCCGCGACGCCACCACCGCCTTCCTGCAACGCAACATCGGCGACGCGCTGATCACCTTCGAATCGGAAGTGGTGTCGATCGACCGCGAGTTCGGCACCGGCAAGGTCGATTCGGTCTACCCGTCGATCAGCATCGTGGCCGAGAACCCGGTGGCCGTGGTCGAGCGCACCGTCAACAAGAAGGGCACCGGCGAACTCGCCAAGGCCTACCTCGACTGGCTCTACTCCGAAGAAGCACAGGAAATCGCCGCCAAGCATGCGCTGCGTCCGCGCTCGCAGACCGTGCTCAAGAAGTACGCCTCGACCTTCAAGCCGCTGCAGCTGTTCACGGTGCAGGAACTGTTCGGCAGCCTCGGCGAAGCGCAGAAGGTGCACTTCAACGACGGCGGCCAGTTCGACAAGCTCTACACCCCTGGCGCGAAGTAAATGAGCGGCGCTGTTCCTTCGGCGCTCCCGTCCGCGGGAGCGCCTTTTTCGCGTGCCAACCGGGCAGGGGGCGCCAAGCGCGTGCTGCCGGGTTTCCACATCACGCTCGGCTTCTCGATTCTCTATCTGAGCCTGATCGTGTTGATCCCGCTGTCGGCGCTGGTCTTCAAGACCTTCACGCTGACCTGGGACCAGTTCTGGGTGGCCGTGACCGCGCCGCGCGTGATGGCCTCGTACCGGCTGACCTTCGGCGCCTCGCTGTTCGCCGCCATCGTGAATGCGGTGTTCGGCCTGCTGGTGGCCTGGGTGCTGGTGCGCTACAAGTTCCCGGGCAAGCGCATCGTCGATGCGCTGGTCGACCTGCCGTTCGCGCTGCCGACGGCGGTGGCCGGCATTTCGCTGACCGCGCTGCTCGCGGGCAACGGCTGGATCGGGCAACTGCTGGAGCCGCACGGCATCAAGCTGGCGTTCACGCCCGCGGGCATCGTGATCGCGCTGATCTTCATCGGGCTGCCTTTCGTGGTGCGCACGGTGCAGCCGGTGCTCGAAGACGCCGAGAAAGAACTCGAAGAAGCCGCCACCTCGCTCGGCGCGACGCGGCTGCAGACCTTCACCAAGGTGATCTTCCCGTCGATCGCGCCGGCGCTGCTCACGGGCTTTGCAATGGCCTTCGCACGCGCCATCGGCGAGTACGGCTCGGTGATCTTCATCGCCGGCAACATGCCGATGATCTCGGAGATCACGCCGCTCATCATCATCGGCAAGCTGGAGCAGTACGACTACGCGGGTGCCACGGCGGTCGCGCTGGTGATGCTCGTCATTTCCTTCGTGCTGCTGCTGGTCATCAATGGCCTGCAAGCCTGGCAGCGTCGCAGGGCAGGAGCCTGACATGAGCGCACCTTCCAAAGTCATTCGCCGCGCGCAGGCCGGCACCACCGAATCCGCCTGGGTGCGCTGGACGCTGATCGGCATTGCGCTCGGCTTCATGTTCCTGTTCCTCGTGCTGCCGCTGGCCGCCGTGGCGACAGAGGCCCTGCGCAAGGGCGTCAATGCGTACCTCGATGCGCTGAAGGAGCCCGACGCCTGGAGCGCGATCCGCCTCACGCTGATCACGGCCGCCATCGCCGTGCCTATGAACCTCGTGTTCGGCGTGGCCGCCGCCTGGGCCGTGGCCAAGTTCGAGTTCCGGGGCAAGGCCTTTCTCACCACGCTGATCGACCTGCCGTTCGCGGTGTCGCCGGTGGTGGCGGGCCTGATCTACGTGCTTGTGTTCGGTGCCCAGGGCTGGCTCGGCCCGTGGCTCGCCGAGCACGACATCAAGATCATCTTCGCCGTGCCCGGCATCGTGCTGGCCACCGTGTTCGTGACCTTCCCGTTCATCGCGCGCGAGCTCATTCCACTGATGCAGGCGCAGGGCACCGACGAGGAGCAGGCCGCCATCGTGCTGGGCGCGACCGGCTGGCAGACCTTCTGGCGCGTGACGCTGCCCAACATCAAGTGGGGCCTGCTGTACGGCGTGATTCTCTGCAACGCGCGCGCCATGGGCGAGTTCGGCGCGGTGTCGGTGGTGTCGGGCCACATCCGCGGCCAGACCAACACCATGCCGCTGCACGTGGAGGTGCTCTACAACGAATACCAGTCGGTGGCCGCGTTCGCCGTGGCCTCGCTGCTGGCCATCCTGGCGCTGGTCACGCTGGTGATCAAGTCGGTCATCGAATGGCGCCACGAGCGCGAGATGAAAGCCATTGCCGAGCTGCCCCCGGAACGGCCCCCTGAAACCACGGCGGCCTGAGCCTGAGAAAGAAGAAATCATGAGCATCGAAATCCGCAACATCAGCAAGCAGTTCGGCGACTTCCGCGCGCTGCGCGACGTGAACCTCGACGTCGAGTCGGGCGAACTCGTCGCGCTGCTCGGCCCCTCCGGCTGCGGCAAGACCACGCTGCTGCGCATCATCGCGGGGCTGGAGACGGCCGACACCGGCAGCATCCTCTTTTCGGGCGAAGACACCACCGACGTGCACGTGCGCGAGCGTCAGGTGGGCTTCGTGTTCCAGCACTACGCGCTGTTCCGCCACATGACCGTGTTCGAGAACGTGGCCTTCGGCCTGCGCGTGAAGCCGCGCAAGGAGCGCCCGAGCGACGCGCAGATCAAGGCCAAGGTGACCGACCTGCTCAAGCTGGTGCAGCTCGACTGGCTGGCCGACCGCTACCCGTCGCAGCTGTCGGGCGGCCAGCGCCAGCGCATTGCGCTGGCCCGCGCGCTGGCCGTGGAGCCCAAGGTGCTGCTGCTCGACGAGCCCTTCGGCGCGCTCGACGCCAAGGTGCGCAAGGAGCTGCGCCGCTGGCTGCGCCGGCTGCACGACGAGCTGCACGTCACCTCGATCTTCGTCACGCACGACCAGGAAGAAGCGCTCGAAGTGGCCGACCGCGTGGTGGTCATCAACAAGGGGCAGATCGAGCAGGTCGGCTCGCCGCAGGAAGTGTGGGACCAGCCAGCCAGCCCCTTCGTCTACGGCTTCCTGGGCGACGTGAACCTGTTCCACGGCCGCGCCGACAACGGCGCGGTGCAGCTCGACGGCATGCGCCTGGATTCGCCCGAGCACAGCGGCGCGCGCGATGCCAAGGCCCGTGCCTACGTGCGCCCGCATGACATCGATGTGACGCGCTACGTGCCCGGCGCCTCCGGCATCGTCGCCACGCTGGCGCGCGCCATCGTCGTGGGACCCATCGCGCGGCTGGAACTTGAGCCCACCGAATCGAATCCTGATAATCCGGGCTCCGGAACCATCATCGAGGCGCAACTCCCTGCGCAACAGTTCCGTGACCTGGGCTTGAAGGAAGGCGACACCGTCGTCGCCAACCCGCGCAAGGCCAGGGTGTTCGTAGAAGAAGATTGGGTATCTCCTTGATCGATTGGTACTTCGGCGCGCCGCGCCGCGCGTATGGGCTGATCTGCCTGGCCTGCGTTCTCATGCTGGCCTTCGGGCTCTATCTGCAACACGTGGTGGGGCTGGAGCCTTGTCCCATGTGCATCGTGCAGCGGTATGCGCTGGTGCTGGTGGCGCTGTTCACCGGCCTGGCCGGGGTGTTCCGAAACGTCGGCCTGCGCTTCACGGGTGGGCTGCTCGCGCTGGTGGCTGCGGTCGGCGGCGCCTACACGGCGGCCTCGCAAAGCTGGCTGCAGTGGTATCCGCCCGAAGTCGTGTCCTGCGGGCGCGACCTCTACGGAATGATCGAGACCTTCCCGCTGAAACGCGCGCTGCCGATGATCTTCCGCGGTGGCGGCGACTGCTCCAAGATCGACTGGACGCTGTTTGGCCTGACGCTGGCGAACTGGTCGTTCATTGCCTTCACGGTTCTTTCGCTGCTGCTGATCGTGCTGCTGGTGCGTTCGCGCCGCGCACGCTGAGATCCATCGCATCGGGCGCAATGCCCCGATGCGGCCCCGGTTTTAGGGGGCCTTCAGGAACCGCAGCTAGGATGCAGCAGCAGCCTCCCCGTGTGTCCATCACGCGGCCATCGTGGCCCGCGCGGGCCGGGGGAGCGTTTCACTTCATCCTCGTTGCATGCAAAACACTCCCAAGCGGCGCTCGCGCAAGCTCGTCTACGGCATCGTGGCCCTTGCGGTCCTTGGCCTGCTGTCTCTGTTCTGGCTCAGTCCGTCCAAGAAGCCCGAGTACCTCACCGCCGCGGTGCAGCGCACCGACCTCGAGAACGCGGTGCTCGCCACCGGCGTGCTGCAGGCGCTGAAGCAGGTGGAAGTGGGCGCGCAGGTCAGCGGCCAGCTCAAGTCGCTGAAGGTGGTGCTGGGGCAGACGGTGAAGAAGGGCGACTGGCTCGCCGAAATCGACCCGGTCATCTCGCAGAACACGCTGGCGCAGGAGCAGGCCAAGCTCGACAACCTGCAGGCGCAGAAGCTCGCGAAGGAAGTGCGCATCAGGCAGGCCCAGCTCAGCTGGGCGCGCCAGCAGGAAATGCTCGCCCAGGACGCCGCCGCCAGGCAGGACATGGAAAGCGCCGACGCCGAGCTGCGCGCGCTGCGTGCCGACGGCGTGTCGCTCGACGCGCAGATCCGCCAGCAGCGGCTGGCGCTGGCCTCGGCGCAGACCAACCTGTCGTACACGCGCATCGTCGCGCCCATCGACGGCGACGTGGTGTCCATCAGCACGCTCGAGGGGCAGACCGTGGTGGCCTCGTTCCAGGTGCCCACACTGATGAAGCTGGCCGACCTGTCGACCATGACGGTCAAGGCCCAGGTGTCCGAAGCCGACGTGGTGCGCGTGAAGGCCGGCCAGCCGGTGTACTTCACCATCCTCGGCGACCCCGACAAGCGCTACTACGGCACGCTGCGCGCGGTGCAGCCGTCGCCCGAGAAGATCAACAACGCGGTGTTCTTCAACGCGCTGTTCGACGTGCCCAACCCCGACCGCACGCTGCGCGTCGACATGACGGCGCAGGTCGCGATCATGCTGGGCGAGGCCAAGCAGGCGCTGGTGGTGCCGCTGACGGCGCTCGGCGCACGCGACAAGGACGGCCGCCAGGAAGTGCGCGTGCTGAAGCCCGACCAGAGCGTTGAAAAGCGCATGGTGCGCGTGGGCATCAGCAACAACTTCCAGGCGCAGGTGCTCGAAGGCCTGAACGAGGGCGACAACGTCATCACCGGCGACGCATCGGCCGTGGCCGACAAGCCCGACGGCGGCGGCCCCCGGGGCAAGTCTCAATGACGCAGCAAGCCGAACGGCCGCTGCTGAGCCTGCGCGGCATCGGCCGCAGCTTTCCCTCGGGCGAGCAGGAAGTGCAGGTGCTGAAGGACGTGAACCTCGACATCGGCAGCGGGGAAATGCTGGCCATCGTCGGCGCCTCGGGCTCGGGCAAGTCGACGCTGATGAACATCCTGGGCTGCCTCGACCGGCCGAGCGCGGGCACTTACATGGTGTCGGGCAAGGACGTGGGCACGCTCGACAGCGACGCGCTGGCCGAGCTGCGGCGCGAGCATTTCGGCTTCATCTTCCAGCGCTATCACCTGATGCAGCACCTGACGGCCGCCGGCAACGTCGAGGTGCCCGCGGTGTACGCCGGCACCGACGGCGAGGCGCGCGACACCCGCGCGCGCCAGCTGCTGGCGCGGCTGGGCCTGGGCGACCGCACCGAGCACCGGCCGAGCCAGCTCTCGGGCGGACAGCAGCAGCGCGTGAGCATCGCGCGCGCGCTCATGAACGGCGGGCAGGTGATCCTGGCCGACGAGCCGACCGGCGCGCTCGACAGCAAGAGCGGCCAGGAGGTGATCGCCATCCTGCGCGAGCTGCATGCGCAGGGCCACACCGTCATCATCGTGACGCACGACATGCAGGTGGCGAGCTGCACCGAACGCATCATCGAGATCGCCGACGGCGTGATCGTGCGCGACCGGCCGAACGTGCCCACCGCCGCGGCGCCCGCGCAGACGGCGCAGGCCGATGCCTCCGCGGCACCAGCTGGCGCGATGACCCGGCCCAGGCTGGGCATCGCGCGCTTCAGCACCGGCTGGGCGCGATTCGCCGAAGCCTTCCGCATGGCCTGGCGCTCGATGATGGCGCACCGCATGCGCACGGCGCTGACCATGCTGGGCATCATCATCGGCATCACTTCGGTGGTGTCGATCGTGGCCATCGGGGAGGGCGCCAAGCGCTTCGTGCTGTCGGACATCAGGGCCATCGGCACCAACACGCTCGACGTGTACCCGGGGCACGATTTCGGCGACGACAAGGCCTCGAGCATCCGCACGCTGACGCCGTCCGACCTCGACGCGCTGGCGGCGCAGCCCTACGTGCACAGCGTGACGCCTTCCACCTCGCGAAGCCTGCGGCTGCGCTACCGCAGCGTGGACATCAACGGCATGGTGAACGGCGTGAGCGACAGCTTCTTCCGGGTGCGCGACATCCAGATGGCGAGCGGCGCGGCCTTCACGGCCAGCGACGTGCGGCACCAGTCGCAGGTGGCGGTGATCGACCAGAACACGCGGCGCAAGCTGTTTCCGGAGGGCACCGATCCGCTGGGCAAGATCATCCTGGTGGGCAACTTGCCGTGCACGGTGATCGGCGTGTCGCAGGAGAAGAAGAACATGTTCGGCGAGAACAAGTCGCTCAACATCTGGTTGCCCTACAGCACGGGCGCGAGCCGGATCTTCGGGCAGCAGCACTTCGACAGCATCACCGTGCGCATCCGCGACGACCAGCCGACCAAGGCGGCGGAGGACAGCGTGGTCAAGCTGCTCACCATGCGCCACGGGAGCAAGGATTTCTTCACCTTCAACATGGACAGCATCGTGAAGACAGCGGAGCGCACGAGCCAGTCGCTCACGCTGCTGCTGTCGCTCATTGCCGTGATCTCTTTGGTGGTGGGCGGCATCGGCGTGATGAACATCATGCTGGTGTCGGTGACCGAGCGCACCCGCGAGATCGGCATCCGCATGGCCGTGGGCGCGCGCCAGAGCGACGTGCTGCAGCAGTTCCTGACCGAGGCGGTGCTGGTGTGCCTGGTGGGCGGGCTGATCGGCGTGACGCTGTCGTACGGCATCAGCTTTCTGTTTTCGCTCTTCGTCAAGCAATGGCAAATGATCTTTTCGATGGGGGCCGTGGTGTCGGCGTTTCTTTGCGCTTCGCTGATCGGCGTGCTGTTCGGCTACCTGCCGGCGCGCAACGCCGCGCGGCTGGACCCGATCGAGGCGTTGGCTCGTGAGTAGCGCGCGTTCTTTTCATCGGTGCGCCGTGGCTGCGGCCGCGGCATTGGCGCTGGGCGGATGCACGCTGTTCCAGCCGGTGGCGCGCGAGCAGCAGCCGTTGAGCGTGCCTTCGGCGTGGCGGCAGCAGGCGGCGTCGGCCGATGCATCGAATGCCGCCGCGATGCCGTCCGAGCGATGGTGGACGGCCTTCCGCGATCCGCAGCTGGACGCGCTGATCGACCACGCACTGCTCACCAACAACGACCTGGCCGCCGCGGGCATCCGCGTGCAGCGTGCGCAGATGCAGGCGGGCCTTGCCAACACCAACCTCACGCCGAGCGTGGCGGGGCAGCTCAATACGAGCCGCGGCCATGACCTCCAGCGCGGTGGCGGGGCGGGCTCGACCTCCAGTTCGCTGGTCACGCTGAGCTACGAGCTCGACCTGTGGGGGCGCCTCGCGGCATTGCGCAGCGCCGCCGACTGGGAGTTGAAGGCCACCGTGGCCGACCGCCGGGCCGCCGCGCTCGCGCTGGTCGGGACGACGGCGGGCCTCTATTGGCAGACCGGCTACCTGAACCAGCGCATTGCACTGAGCGAAGCGGGCATCGAGGACGGCCGGCGCATCCTGGCGCTGGTGCGCACCAAGTACGCGGCCGGCGCGGTGTCGGGGCTGGACGTGGCGCAGGCCGGGCAGAACCTGGCGACGCAGGAGGCGGCTCATACGCAACTGCTGCAGCAGCGCGTGGAGGCGCGCAATGCGCTCGCGATCCTGTTCGACCTGCCGCCGGAGCCGCTGGCGGGCGAGCCCGCGCGGCTGCCGGATGCCGACTTGCCCGTCATCGATGCCGGCGTGCCCGCCAGCCTGCTAGGCCGCCGGCCCGATCTGCAGGCGGCGGAGCTGCGCTTGCGCGGCGCGCTGGCGAATGTCGACGCCACGCGCACCGGCTTCTATCCCACGCTGAGCCTGACGGGCTCGCTCGGCACTTCGAGCACGGCGCTGGGCGATCTGCTGAGGAACCCTGTGGCCACCCTGGGCGCCGGGCTGGCGCTGCCGTTCCTGCAATGGAACACCGCGCGGCTGACGGTCGGCGTGTCGCAGACGCAGTATGAAGAAGCGGTGGTGGGGTTCAGGCAGTCGCTCTACACGGCGCTGTCCGAGGTCGAGAACGCGCTGTCGTCGAGAACGCAGCTGCGCGAGGAGAGCATCAAGCTGGCGCTGGCGCTGCAGGAGGCGCAGCGGGCGGAGAGACTGTCCGAGGTGCGTTACAGGGCCGGAGCGACCGCGCTGCAGCCGGTTCTGGATGCCAAGGACCGGCGCCGCAGCGCCGAGGTATCGCTCGCGCTGAACCGCCTGAACCAGTTCAACGCGACGATGACGCTCTACAAGGCCCTGGGTGGGGGCGCGGCGGTCGCGCCGTAGCGCGCCGGCTCAGAGCGGCAGCGTGTCGAAAGCCGCGTAGACCGTGGCCAGCCACGACTTCACGCGTTGCCGCTCCAGCAGTCCCAGCGCATGCGGCCCTTCGCGGTCGTTCACGGCCTTCCAGAAGCTGGTGTTCTGCGCATCGATCTTGCGCATGCTCGCCTCGTGCAGGCGGGGCAGCGCGATCACGCGCGCGCCGTTGGCCGTGGCCTTGGAGAGCGACTGCGAGGCCAGCAGCATCCCGAAGTCGCTGCCGCGCCCGTAGTTCTGCACCACGATGTAGTTGGGGCGGTTGCCGAAAGTGTCGATCAGGCTGCCTAGCAGGTCGGTCGAATCCTTGCCGTCGTCCAGCACGTGCCAGAAGTTGACCGTGACGCCGATCTCGGCGAACACGTCGAACAGGTCCGACTCCTTGATCCAGCGCGACAGCGGCGCCAGCGTCTGCGCGGCGAGGTCGACGATCACGCTTTGCTGCGGGTTGGTCTCGAAGCCGTTCACCACGGTGTCCAGGCCCTCGAAGCTGTCGACCACCACCGGCGATGCGAAGCCTTCGTAGAAGCGGGTGAACGAGCTGTGCGAGCGGTCGGTGTCGAAGCCGGTGAAGGGGCGGCTGTGGTCGATGAAGTACTGGGCCAGCACGCGTGCCGTGACCGACTTGCCGACACCGCCTTTTTCGCCGCCGATGAAATTGATGGAGCTCATGTACTGCTGCTGCCTCTGAAGGGTTGAGGGGGTAAGGGCGATTTCATTCTAGGGGCGCCGCCTTGCGGCTCCGCGTCTGCCGGCCTACTTGGGCACGAGCGTGAAGAAGGGCATGACCACGCCCATGATCCAGTTCTGGCCGAAGTCGAGCGCGGCCCGGCGGTATTTCTCGTCGGCCTGCGCGGCCAGCAGGTCGAGCCGGGCCACCACCTTCGACAGCTCGCGGTCGGCCACGAGGTTGCGGCCGCGGTCGCTGATCTCGGTGGCCAGCAGCAGCGGCTGGCCGTCGGGCCCGGTCTTGGAGGAGATCAGCCAGAGCGAGATCTCGAAGTTGCGCGCGGCCCGGAAGCTGTTTTCGGCGTTCACGCCGTCGATCATGGTCTGGTCCCAGGTGTCGCCGTTGGCCTGCTTGAGCATGGTTGCCCAGCCGAACACCAGTGCCGCCACGCGGTCGCCCTGGTAGCCCTGCGGCCCGGTGTCGAAGGCCATGCGGATCGCGTCGATGCCGGTGGCGCCCTTCAGTTCGGGCAGGGGCGGGCCCTTGAGCACGGCATCCCAGGCGCGCTGGGTGGCTTCCTCCATGCTGGGCGCCGACTTGCGCCATTCGCGCGGGTTGCGCTTGTAGAGGGTGGACTGCACGCGCCTTACCGACTGGAGGTTGTCGCGCAGCGACAGGTTGGCAATGCGGTTGGCGCCGGACTGCATCCATTCCTGGCTGGCGTAGGGTTCGGCGCGCTCGGTGGATCGGACCGACGCGCAGCCCGCCACGCCGAACAGGACGGCCGCGCCCGCCAGCAGGCAGGCGCCGCGCGCCGCGAGGGTTGAAACCGGGGAATCGCTCATGCCCTGACGTTATCATCCACGGCTGGGGCGGCGGCCTGCTGCAAGCTGCAGGCCCGTGCAATTTTCCTTACAAATCAATACCTTGGCGCTATAACCAAGGCAGGCCGACAAGTCGTGCGTCTTAATTCCATCAAGCTCTCGGGCTTCAAGTCGTTCGCCGAACCCACCAACTTTCTGCTGCCGGGCCAACTGGTCGGCGTGGTCGGGCCCAACGGGTGCGGCAAGTCGAACATCATGGATGCGGTGCGCTGGGTGCTCGGCGAGTCGCGTGCGTCGGAGTTGCGCGGCGAGTCGATGCAGGACGTGATCTTCAACGGCACGACCACCCGCAAGCAGGCCAGCCGTTCGAGCGTGGAGCTGGTGTTCGACAACGCCGACCACCGCGCCGGCGGCCAATGGAACCAGTTCGGCGAAATCGCGGTGCGCCGCGTGCTCACGCGCGACGGCACCAGCAGCTACTACATCAACAACCAGCCGGTGCGCCGCCGCGACGTGCAGGACGTGTTCCTGGGCACCGGCCTGGGCCCGCGCGCCTACGCCATCATCGGCCAGGGCACGATCAGCCGGATCATCGAATCCAAGCCCGAGGAACTGCGCCTGTTCCTCGAAGAGGCCGCCGGCGTCTCCAAGTACAAGGAGCGCCGCCGCGAGACCGAGAACCGCCTGGGCGACACGCGCGAAAACCTCACGCGCGTGGAAGACATCCTGCGCGAACTCAACGCCAACCTCGAGAAGCTCGAGAAGCAGGCCGAGGTGGCCGCGCGCTACAACATGCTGCAGGGCGACGCCACGAAGAAGCAGCACCAGCTGTGGTTCCTCAAGCGCAGCGAAAGCAACGCCGACCAGGCCAGGATCAAGGCCGATTCCGAGAAGGCGATCAACGACCTCGAGTCGCGCACCGCCGACCTGCGCCGCATCGAGTCCGAGCTGGAGACCGTGCGCCAGGCGCACTACGGCGCCGGCGACCTGGTCAACCAGGCCCAGGGCAAGCTCTACGAGGCCAGCGCCGAAGTCGGCCGGCTCGAAGGCGAGATCCGCTTCGTGGTCGAAGGACGCCAGCGCGTCGAGCAGCGCCTGGTGCAACTGCGCGAGCAGATGGGCCAGTGGGGCCGCCGCCGCGAAGAGGCCGAGGCCGAGATCGAAACGCTGGCCGGCGCGGGTGTCGATGCGGAGGAGCAGGCCATCCTGCTCGCTGCCCAGCTGGAAGAACACGACGCGCGCATGCCCGAGCTCGAAGAAGCCGTGCAGCGCGCGCAAGACCAGGCCAACGCCCAGCGCACGACCGTCTCTCAGGTGCAGCAGCAGATCCAGGTGCTGGCCGCCGACCAGCGAAACATTGAAGAGCAGAGCCGCCAGCTCACACAGCGCAGCGAACGCCTTCGCGCCGACCAGAACGCGCTGGCCGCGCCCGACGAGGCCCGGCTGCTCGACATGCAGGAGCAGCATGCCGCCGCGCAGGAAGCCGCGAGCGAGGCCGACGCGCGCCTGCAGGAACTGCAGGAATCGGTGCCGCAGCTCGACGACGACCGCCGTGCCAGGCAGCAGGCGGTCAACACGGAGGGCGCCCGCCATGCCGAGTTCTCGGCCCGCCTCGATGCGCTTCGCGCGCTGCAGGAGAAGGTCAAGACCGACGGCAAGCTCGCCCCCTGGCTCGCCAGGCACGGCCTCGACGGGCTGCAAGGCCTGTGGAGCCGCATCCACATCGAACAGGGCTGGGAAAGCGCGCTCGAAGCCGCGCTGCGCGAGCGCCTGGGTGCGCTCGAAGTCAGCCGCCTGGACATGGTGCGCGCCTTCGGCAACGACGCGCCGCCCGCCAAGCTCGCCTTCTACAGCCCGCCGGCCGCGGGCGTGCCGGAAGCCGCTGCCGCGCTGCCTCGCCTTTCGAGCCTGCTGCGCCTGAACGACGCCGGCCAGCAGGCCCTGCTGACCGACTGGCTGCACGGCTGCTACACCGCCGAGAGCTTCGAGGAAGCGCTGGCCCAGCGCGCGACGCTGCAGGCCGGCGAAGTGATCTACGTGAAGAGCGGCCACGCCGTGTCTTCGCACAGCGTCAATTTCTACGCGCCTGATTCCGAACAGGCCGGCCTGCTGGCCCGCCAGCAGGAAATGGAAAACCTGGAGCGCCAGCTGCGCGCCCAGACGCTCATCAACGAAGAAGCGCGCACCGCGCTGGTCCGCGCCGAAGCGGCCTATGCCGACGCCGCGCAGCGCCTCGTGACCGCGCGGCGCGAAGCCGCCGAGACCCAGTCGCGCGCGCACGAACTGCAGGTCGAGACACTGCGCATGACGCAGCTGGCCGAGCAGACCCGCGCCCGCAGCCAGCAGCTGGCCGCCGACCTCGGCGAAGTCGATGCGCAGCTCGAGGAACTGCAGGAACGCCGCATCGCCGCCGAAGGGCGCTTCGAAGAGCTCGACATGCAGCTGGCCGACAGCCAGGAGCGCCACGCCGAGCTGGACGAACGCGTGATCGAGGCCGGCCGTGCGCTGAACGCCAGCCGCGAACAGCACCGCAGCCTCGAGCGACAGGCGCAGGAGGCCACCTTCTCGCAACGCACGCTCGAGGCACGCCGGGCCGAACTCAACCGTTCCATCGAAACCGCGGCGCAGCAGGTCGTGGCGTTGACCGACGAGGACGAGCGCGCCCGCGCCGAACTGAGCCGCCTGTCCGACGCCGCCGCGCAAGCCGGCCTGCAGGACGCGCTGTCGCTCAAGCTCGAACGCGAAGCGGCCCTGGGCTCGGCGCGCAGCCAGTACGACGACCTCACGCTCAAGCTGCGCGCCAGCGACGAGCGCCGCCTGCAGCTCGAGCGCGAACTCGAGCCGCTGCGCCAGCGCATCACCGAGTTCCAGCTCAAGGAACAGGCCGCGCGCCTGGGCGTCGAGCAATACCAGCAGCTGCTGGACGATGCCGGTGCCGACCTCGAAGCCATCGAGCAGTCGATCGAGACCGACAAGGTCAAGCTCACCGGCCTGCAGAGCGAAATCGACCGCCTCAACCGCGAAGTGGTCGCGCTCGGCGCCGTGAACCTGGCCGCGCTCGACGAACTGGCTGTCGCCAGCGAGCGCAAGACCTTCCTCGACGCCCAGTCGACCGACCTGAACGAGGCCATCGGCACGCTCGAAGACGCCATCCGCAAGATCGACGCCGAAACGCGCGACCTGCTCGGCGGCACTTTCAAGATCGTCAACGAGCACTTCAGCCGCATGTTCCCCGAGCTGTTCGGCGGCGGCAACGCCAAGCTCATGATGACCGGCGACGAGATCCTCGACTCGGGCGTGCAGGTGATGGCGCAGCCTCCCGGCAAGAAGAACCAGACCATCCACCTGCTCTCGGGCGGCGAGAAGGCGCTCACGGCCATCGCGCTGGTGTTCGCCATCTTCCAGCTGAACCCGGCGCCTTTCTGCCTGCTGGACGAAGTGGACGCGCCGCTGGACGACGCCAACACCGAGCGCTATGCAAAACTCGTCTCCGCCATGAGCCGTGAAACCCAGTTCCTGTTCATCAGCCACAACAAGATCGCCATGGAAATGGCCGAGCAGTTGATCGGCGTGACGATGCAAGAGCAGGGCGTGTCGCGCATCGTGGCGGTCGACATGGAGGCCGCCGCCTCCATGGTGGCGGCAGGCTGAGCCGGGCGGCACACCGATGAGCAGCCTCACTCTCGCCCTGACCATCCTCGGCGGCCTCGTCCTCGCGGCCGTCGTTGCCTACAACACGCTGATGTCGCGCCGCAACGCGCCGCGCCAGCCCGACGCGGTCGACGTCGCGCTGGCCGACGCCGAGCGCGCGATGTCCGGCTCGGCCGACGGCCTGGAGCCGACGCTGCACGTCGACCCCAACCAGGTGCCGGGCAGCGACCGCCACGAACCCCTGTTCGACCCCGACCTTCCGGCGCCCAGCGGCGTGCCCGTGCCGACCGGCGAGCGCCGCGGCGGGCTCGACCCGCTGATCGACGTGATCGCGCCGATCTCGCTCGACGGCCTGGCTTCCGGCGATGCCGCCATTGCCGCCATGCCGCCCACGCGGCGCGCGGGCAGCAAGCCGGTGGCCATCGAGGGGCTCAACGAACTCAGCGGCCAATGGGAGCCACCGGTGCCCGGGCAGCGCTACAGCGCGTTCCAGGTCGGGGTGCAACTGGCCAACCGAACGGGCGCGCTCAACGAGATCGAATACTCCGAATTCGTGGTCAAGGCGCAGGCCTTTGCCGACGCAGTCAACGGTTCGCCCGAGTTTCCCGAGATGCTCGACGAAGTGGCGCGCGCCCGCGAACTCGACCAGTTCGCCAGCGCGCACGACGCGCAACTGGGCTTCGTGCTGCGCGCGCTGCACGCCGCCTGGAGCCCCGGCTATGTGCAGCAGAACGCGGCGCGGCTGGGCTTCGTGCCCGGCATCATTCCGGGGCGCATGGTTCTGCCGACGAGTGAAGTGGGGCTGCCGCCGATCCTCGGGCTGGCCTTCGACACGCAGGCCGCGCTGGCCGACGACCCGGCCCAGTCGGCCATCCGCGAACTGAGCCTGAGCCTGGACGTGCCGCAGGTCGATCGCGCCGAAGAGCCGTTCCGCCGCATGCGCGAAGCCGCCGCCACGCTCGCGCGCGAGATGGACGGCGTGGTGACCGACAGCGACGGCCAGCTGCTGCGCGACGAGACGATGGACGTGATCGGCAACGACCTCGAGCAGCTCTACGACACGCTCGACGGGCGCGACCTCGCGGCGGGATCGCCGCTGGCGCGCCGCCTCTTCAGCTAATTCGGACTTTCCGGAGACACCCATGACATCGCGCGACGAAGCGGCACGCGAAGCCGCCGCACTGAGCGAACAGCTCCACCGGCACGCCCACCTCTACTACGTGCTCGACGCGCCCGAACTGCCGGACGCCGAGTACGACAAGCTGTTCCAGCGCCTGCAGGCCATCGAGGCCGAGTACCCCGACCTGCGCACGGCCGACTCGCCCACGCAGCGCGTGGGCGGCAAGGTGCTCGACGGCTTCACCAAGGTTCGCCACAAGGTGCCGATGCTGTCGATCCGCACAGAGACCGATATCACCCCCGCGGGCGCCAGCGCCTTCGATGCGCGCGTGCGCAAGGAACTCGGCCTGGCCGAGGACGGGCCCCAGGTGGCGTACGTGTGCGAACTGAAGTTCGACGGCCTGGCCATGAACCTGCGCTACGAGAACGGCGTGCTGGTGCAGGCCGCCACGCGCGGCGACGGCGAGGTCGGCGAAGACGTGACGCAGAACATCCGCACGGTGCGCGAGATTCCGCTGCGCCTCGAGGGCAAGGCGCCGCCGGTGGTCGAGGTGCGCGGCGAGGTCTACATGAAGCGCGCCGATTTCGACGCGCTCAACGAGCGCCAGCGCGAGAAGATCGCGGCAGGGCAGAAAAACGAGAAGGTCTTCGTCAACCCGCGCAATGCGGCTGCCGGCGCGGTGCGCCAGCTCGACCCGGCCATTGCCGCGGCGCGGCCGCTGAGCTTCTTTGCCTACGGGCTGGGCGAGGTCACGCCGGCGAGCGAAGGCGGACCCGATTGCCCGACCCAGTTCGACTGGCTGGCCCAGTTCAGGGCCTGGGGCTTCCCGGTCGCCCGGCAGACGGCACGGGCCACGGGCGCCATCGAACTGATCGCCTTCCACGAGAACATCGGCCGCCAGCGTGACGCCTTGCCCTACGACATCGACGGCGTGGTCTACAAGGTCGATAGCATCGAGCTGCAGCGCCAGTTGGGCTTCGTCACGCGCGAGCCGCGCTGGGCCGTGGCCCACAAGTACCCCGCGCAGGAGCAGTTGACCGAGGTGCTCGGCATCGAGATCCAGGTCGGGCGCACCGGCAAGCTGACGCCGGTGGCCAAGCTGGCGCCGGTGTTCGTCGGCGGCGTGACAGTGACCAACGCCACGCTGCACAACGAGGACGAGGCCCGCCGCAAGGACGTGCGGGTGGGCGACACCGTCATCGTGCGCCGCGCCGGCGACGTGATTCCCGAAGTGGTCGGCGTGGTGCCCGAGAGCCTTGCCAAGCCCGACGATCAGCGCGGCCCGCTGTTCACGATGCCGCACAAGTGCCCGGTGTGCGGTTCGGAGGCGGTGCGCGAGGAAGGCGAGGTCGACTACCGCTGCACCGGCGGCCTGTTCTGCGCGGCGCAGCGCAAGGAAGCCATCCTGCATTTCGCGGCGCGGCGCGCGGTCGACATCGACGGGCTGGGCGACAAGCTGGTGGAGCAACTGGTCGACGCGAACCTGATCCGCACCTTGCCCGACCTCTACAAGCTCGGCTTCACCACGCTGGCCGGGCTGGACCGCATGGCCGAGAAGTCGGCCAAGAACCTGGTCGATGCGCTGGAGGCATCGAAGAAGACCACGCTGCCGCGCTTCCTGTTCGGGCTGGGCATCCGCCATGTGGGCGAGAGCACGGCCAAGGACTTGGCCAAGCACTTCGGCAAGCTCGACGGCATCATGGACGCGACCGAGGAGCAACTGCTCGAGGTGAACGACGTGGGCCCGGTGGTCGCCCAGAGCCTGCGCACCTTCTTCGACCAGCCGCACAACCGCGAGGTGGTCGAGCAACTGCGAGCCTGCGGCCTGACGTGGGAAGAGGGCGAGCCCGCGGCCCGCGCGCCCAAGCCGTTGGCGGGCCTGACCTTCGTCATCACCGGTACCCTTCCTACGCTGAGCCGGGACGACGCGAAGGATAAATTGGAAGCAGCCGGTGCAAAGGTGGCCGGCTCCGTCAGCAAGAAGACCCACTACCTGGTTGCGGGCGAAGAAGCGGGCAGCAAGCTCGACAAGGCACGGGAGATCGGGGTCGAGGTGATCGACGAGGCGCGCATGCTGGAAATCCTGGCCCGCGGCGCGGCGGATTGAGACCCGGCTTCAGGTTCTCCTTACCGGTCGTTACCCGACTTCATCGGAGCGCAGTCAACAGGGGCTACAACCTGGCGTTGAAAGAAAACTGAAAGGCCACAAGGAGTCCCTCATGCAAAAAAATCGTGTTCTTGGTGCCTGCATTGCGCTTGGCGGCGTTGCGCTGCTGACCGGCTGTGTGGGCGTGCCGGGCGATCCCTACTACGGGGGCGGCTATTCGTCGGGGTATTCGTCGGGGCCTTACTACAGCGAGCCCGCGCCTGTGGTCGTGGCGCCGGCGCCTGTCTACATCAACGGTGGCGGCTACTACGAAAGCCGCCGGCCGTATTACCGCGACCGTCCGTACTACAACCGGCCTGCCTATCCTGCGGTGCGTCCGGGTTATCCCGGAGGCGGGCGACTGCCGCCGCCAGTTTGGGGTGGCGGGCGTCCGGGCGTGGCGCCGCCTGCAGTGGCTCCCTCGGCTCCCGGGCGAAACCCCAATGCGCGTCTCTGGACTTCACCGGACCAGAAGGGCACCACGCCTCCTTGATTGATCCCGTGGCGCGCGAAGGTCGCGGGGCTGTCGCGATAATCCCGCCATGGCCATCCGCGAAATCCTGAAAATGGGCGACCCCCGGCTGCTGCGCATCGCGCAGCCGGTCGCCGCCTTCGATACCGACGAACTGCACATGCTTGTGCGCGACATGTTCGAGACCATGCATGCCGTCAACGGCGCGGGTCTTGCGGCGCCGCAGATCGGCGTCGACCAGCAGCTCGTGATCTTCGGTACCGATGTGGTCAACCCGCGCTATCCCGACGCGCCTCCGGTGCCTCGCACGGTGCTGCTCAACCCCGTCATCACGCCCCTGAACGACGAGGAAGAAGAAGGCTGGGAAGGTTGTCTCTCGGTGCCGGGCCTGCGCGGCGTGGTGCCGCGCTTCGCCAATATCCGCTACACCGGGTTCGATCCGTATGGAGACCCGATCGATCGCGTTGCCACCGGCTTCCACGCGCGCGTGGTCCAGCACGAAGTCGACCACCTGCTGGGCAAGCTGTACCCGATGCGGGTGCGCGATTTCTCGCGCTTCGGCTACACCGAGGTCCTGTTTCCAGGCCTCGATGCCAATGACGACGATTGAAGCCTAGTTGTACTTGCTGCTCAGGGCGAAACGGCCGCCGCCCATGAAGGCGACGGCGAGTGCCGCAAACAGGAACATGCCCTGCAGTTCCAGCGCCCAGCCGCCTTGCTTGCCGAGCGAGGTCAGATCCTTCATGTGGACCAGCGCAAAGGCCACCAGCATGTTGATGGCCACGATCCAGGCGGCAGGGCGCGTGTACAGGCCGATGATCAACAGCACCGGCGCAACCACTTCACCGATGTAGACCAGGTAGGCCAGCGCGCCGGGAAGCCCGTGCTGGGCCAGCATGCCCGAGATGAAGCCGACGCCGCCTTGCAGCTTGGCAATGCCGTGCAGCAGGATCAGGACGCCAAGCGAAACGCGCAGGATGAACTTGCCGGTATCGTCGGATTTGACCATTTGAGTAGGTTCCAGATGAAGTGATTCGAGGGCCGTATGGTAGTGAACCTGCGTCGCTTCCGGACACATATGGATCCAACCCGGAGTTCTTTGGCAGAGTCCGGCGACGCCCCGTACACTGCCTTTTGCTTACTGTTGAGGAGAACACCAATGAACAATCGATTCCGCCCGGCGCTGCTTGCCGCCGCCTCCGTCATCGCTTTCGCGGCCGCCGCGCCGGCCTTCGCAGGCAAGACGCTCGACGCGGTCAAGCAGCGCGGCACCGTCAAGTGCGGCGTGACCAACGGGGTGGCCGGCTTTTCGGCGCCGGACACGCAGGGCAACTGGTCGGGCCTGGACGTGGACACCTGCCGCGCCATCGCCGCGGCCGTGCTCGGCGACGGCAAGAAGGTCGACTTCGTGCCGCTCAATTCGCAGCAGCGCTTCTCGGCCCTGCAGGCCGGCGAGATCGACATCCTCGCGCGCAACACGACCTGGACGCTCACGCGCGACGCCTCGCTGGGCTTCAACTTCACCACCATCACCTACTACGACGGCCAGGGCTTCCTGGTGCCGAAGAAGCTCAAGGTGACGAGCGCCAAGCAGCTCAAGAACGCAACCATCTGCACGCAGTCGGGCACCACCAACGAGAAGAACGTGTCGGACTACTTCCGCGCGCAGGGCATCCCGGTCAAGACGGTGGTGTTCGAGAGCTTCGAGGCCTCGTTCAAGGCCTTCTTCTCCGGCCGCTGCCAGGCCTTCACGACCGACGCCTCGGCGCTGGCCGGACTGCGCAACAAGGAAGCGCCCAACCCCGACGACTACATCATCCTGCCCGAGCTGATCTCCAAGGAACCGCTGGCGCCGCTGGTGCGCCGCGGCGACGACGAGTGGTTCGCCATCGCCAAGTGGGTGCCCAACGCGCTCATCGAAGCCGAGGAGGCCGGCGTCACCCAGGCCAATGCCGACGAGCTCAAGGCCAACAGCAAGGACCCGGCGCAGCAGCGCCTGGTCGGCACCGGTGAAGACCTCGGCAAGCTGCTGGGCCTGGACAAGGACTGGTCGTTCCGCGCCATCAAGGCCGTGGGCAACTACGGCGAGATGTTCGAGCGCAACGTCGGGCCGAAGTCGGTTCTGAAGCTGCCGCGCGGCTCCAACAACCTCTGGAGCAAGGGCGGCCTGATCTACGCACCTCCGGTTCGATGAAGGGCGGGACGTCGCGCCGCGGCGTCTGGCTGGCCTGGGCGGTGCAGGCTGCGCTGGTGCTGGCCGTGGCGGCCGGTGCCGTCTGGGTGGTGCACCACGCGCTCGAGGTGCTCCGCGCGCGCGGCGTTCGTTCGGGCTTCGACTTCCTGACCGAGCCCGCGGGCTTTTCCATCAGCGAGGGCTGGCTTGACTTCGACGCGAGCCAGCCGTTCTGGCGCGCCTTTCTCGCGGGGCTGATCAACACGGTGCGCGCGGCGGTGCCGGCGGCCATTCTCTCGGTGGTGCTCGGCACGCTGATCGGCATCGGCCGGCTTGCGCCGCATGTGCTGCTGCGCGGCATCTGCACCGCGTACGTGGAACTGCTGCGCAACGTTCCGCTGCTGGTGCAGCTGCTGATGCTGGCCTTCGCGATGGCGAACCTGCTGCCCGACCCGACCGAGCCCGTGCATCTGCTGCCCGGCGTGTGGCTCAGCAAGGGTGGCCTCAGCATGCCCTGGCCGGTGGCGGCCGAAGGCGGCTGGTGGCCGACGCATTTCGAGTGGCCGGAGCGCGGCGACTTCGGCGTGAGCGGCGGTGCCGCGCTGAGCCCGGAATACGTGACCATCGTCGCCGGGCTGACCTTCTATTCGGCGGCCTTCGTGGCGGAAATCGTGCGTGCCGGCATCCTCTCGGTTCCGCAGGGGCAGGTGCTGGCGGGGCAGGCGCTGGGCCTGTCTTCGGGGCAGCAACTGCGCATCGTGATCCTGCCGCAGGCGCTGCGGGTGATCGTGCCTTCGCTGACCAACCAGCTGCTGAGCCTGACCAAGAACTCGTCGCTCGCGGTGGCCGTGGGTTATCCGGAGCTGGTGTCGGTGGCCAACACCACCATCGGCTCGAACGGCCGGGCCTTCGAGTGCATCGCGATCATCATGGCGGTCTACCTGCTGCTGTCGCTGCTGATTTCCTTCGGCATGAACCGCTACAACGCGCGCGTCGCATTGCGAGGCTGGCGATGAGGAACGCCGCGCAGGGGCCCATCGCGTGGCGCAGCGAACTCTGGGGTTCGCCGCTGCGCGCTCTGGCAACGGTGCTGCTGCTCGCGCTGCTGGCGTGGGGCGGCTTCCATGTCGTCGAATGGGGCATCGTGCATGCGGTGTTCCGGCCCGACTCCGAAGCCTGCCGCGCGGTGCAGCACGGCGCCTGCTGGGGCGTGGTGGCCGAGAAGTGGCGGCCGATGCTGTTCGGGCGCTTTCCGTATGAAGAGCAATGGCGCCCGGCGATCGCGGTGGTCGTGCTGTCGGCGGTGACCGTGCTCAGTGCCTGGCCGCGCAGCTGGCGCTGGTGGCTGGCGCCGCTGTGGCTGGTCGCGCTGCTGCTCTTCGTGCTGCTCATGCGGGGCGGCGTGCTGGGGCTCAGCGGCGTGCCGACCAGCCGCTGGGGCGGGCTGCCGCTGACCATCGGGCTGGCGGTGGTCGGGCTGGCGCTGGCATTTCCGCTCGCGCTGCTGCTGGCGTTGGGTCGCCGTTCGGGCTGGCCGGTGGTGCGCACGCTGAGCGCGAGCTACATCGAACTGGTGCGCGGCGTGCCGCTGATCTCGGTGCTGTTCATGGCGTCGTTCCTGCTGCCGCTGCTGTGGCCGGCGGGCTGGCAGCCCGACGTGCTGGTGCGCGTGCTCGCGGGCCTCACGCTGTTCGTCGCAGCGTATCTGGCCGAGATCATCCGCGGCGGCCTGCAGGCGGTGCCGCGCGGGCAGACCGAAGTCGCGATGGCGCTGGGTTTCGGGCGCTGGCCGGTGCAGCGCGACATCGTGCTGCCGCAGGCGCTGCGGCTGGTGGTGCCGGCGCTGACCAACAGCGTGGTCGGCACATTGAAAGACACCTCGCTGGTCACCGTGGTCGGGCTGTTCGAGCTGACCGGCGCGCTGGGCCTGGCGCTGGGCGGCGACCCGACCTGGCGGCCTTTCTACCTCGAGGGCTACCTGTTCATTGCGGCCGTGTATTGGGTGCTGTGTTTCGGGCTCTCGCGCTACAGCGTGTGGCTCGAAAAGCGCCTGTCGGCCGCTTCCTGAGCCGGGCGCCGTCGGGCTGCGGTACACTCCGGCCCTTCATGCCGAGCCATAACTTCATCCCCGCATCCAGCGCAGCCCTGATGGCTCGCATGATGCCGCCTGCCTCCGCGCAGGCGATGGTTGTTGCTCGAATGATTACCACCATTACCACCGCGGCCACCTGAGCACGCGCAGGTGGCCGTTCCGGCAGCCACCTGGTGTATCGCTCTCTCTCCCCCGAACGAATCAACCCAGCTCTGGCAGCTGGGTTTTGTTTTTTCGTCTGGAGATGTCCATGTACCGCGATCCCGTTGAATCCCTCGAGCCCCTGCACGACAGCCGCCCGGCCGTCACCCGTACCCTGCGCGTGGGGATGATCGGCATCGGCACCGTGGGCTCGGGCACCTTCCGGGTGCTGGCCCGCAACCAGGCGGAGATCGCGGCCCGCGCCGGCCGGGCGATCGAGCTGGTGATCGTCGCGGCGCGCAATCTCGATCGCGCCGCGGGCATCGTGGGAGGGAGCGTTCCCCTCACGGCCGACCCGATGCAGGTCGCCACGCATCCTGAAGTCGACGTGGTCGTCGAAGTGGCCGGCGGCACCGGTCCGGCGCTCGAATGGGTGCTGGCCGCCATCGCACACGGCAAGCACGTGGTCACCGCCAACAAGGCGCTGCTGGCGGTGCACGGCGCCCGCATCTTCGCGGCCGCGCGCGAGCAGGGCGTGGTGGTGGCCTACGAAGGCGCGGTGGCCGTGAGCATCCCGATCGTCAAGGCGCTGCGCGAGGGGTTGGCGGCCAATCGCATCGAGTGGGTGGCCGGCATCATCAACGGCACCACCAACTTCATCCTGAGCAAGATGCGCGACGAGGGCCTGGACTTTGCCGCCGCGCTCGCGCAGGCGCAGGCGCTGGGCTATGCGGAGGCCGACCCGACCTTCGACATCGAGGGCATCGACGCCGCCCACAAGCTCGCGCTGCTCGCCGCCAACGCCTTCGGCATGCCGCTGCGGTTTGCCGATGCGCAGGTCGAGGGCATCAGTGGCCTGCAGGGCATCGACGTGGCCTGCGCCGAGCAGCTCGGTTTTCGCATCAAGCTGCTGGGTGTCGCGCGCCGGCGTGCGGCCGGCGTCGAGCTGCGCGTGCAGCCCGCGCTCGTTCCCGCGGACCACCTGATGGCGCATGTGAAGGGCTCGATGAACGCTGTCATGGTCAAGAGCGACGCGGCCGGCCTCACGATGTACTACGGCGCCGGCGCGGGCTCCGAGCAGACCGCATCGGCCGTGATCGCCGACCTGGTGGACGTGGCACGGCTCGACGGCGTCGCTGCCGCGCAGCACGTGCCGCACCTGGGCTTCCATGCGCATGCGACGAATGCCCTGCAGGTGCTGCCGCGCGCGGCCGTCGACACCTTGCACTACCTGCGCGTGCCGGTGCGGGCGGCCAGCCAGATCCAGGCGGTCACGGCTTGCTTGGGCGAGCAGAAGGTGCCGGTGCGGCAGGTGGCGCTGGCAGCCGAACGGCCTGGCCAGGGCCCGCAGGTGCTGGTGTTGACCGGCCCGGTGGCGCAGGGCACCGTGGACCTCGCGGTGCACGCGCTGCAGGAGCACGCGGCCGTGGCGGGCGCGGTGACGACGCTGCGGGTGGAAGAACTCGCCGGTTGAACCCGGTGTTCAGGCCTTGGGGCGTGGCGCGAGTTCGGCGTAGCCCGTGGCCGGATCGTGCGTGCGCGCGAAGTGCCATTGCGGCAGCCACGCGACCAGTATCTCGGCGGTCGTGCGCACCGTGCAGCCCGGCGCGGCATGTCCGCCGAAGACACGTCCCACGGCGTCCGACACGCTGACGTGCAGGTGCGAGCCGTCCGGCGACAGGCTGCCCGCCAGCGTGAGAATTTCCAGGTCGCCCTCGATGCGGGTGGCATTCGCCGCGCCCGCGAAGCGGATGCTCGCGCCGCTCAGGCTGCCGATGCCGGAGACGACAAACGCCGCCTCGCCGCCGCCTTGCTTCAGCGCGAGATCGAGCGACGCGCGCAGGTCGTCGCCGGGGTTCAGCCGCAGCACCAGCGTCTGCACGCCCTCAGCCCCCCGACAGCGCTCCGTCGACCACCTGCTGCGCTTCTTCGAGAATGCGCGCGAGGTGCTCCGTGCCCTTGAAGCTCTCGCCGTAGATCTTGTAGATGTTCTCCGTGCCCGAAGGCCGGGCCGCGAACCAGCCGTTCGCGGTCACCACCTTCACGCCGCCGATGGCTGCGCCGTTGCCGGGAGCGTGGCTGAGCACGTCGACGATCTTGTCGCCCGCCAGTTCGGTCGACTTGATCTGCGCGGGCGAGAGGCTGGACAGCCGCTTCTTCTGCTCGACCGTGGCCGCCGCATCCACTCGGTCGGACACCGGCTGGCCCAGCGCCTGCGTCAGTTCGGCATAGCGTTCGCCGGGGTCTCGTCCGGTGCGCGCGGCGATCTCGGCGGAGAGCAGGGCGGGCACCATGCCGTCCTTGTCGGTAGTCCATACCGAGCCGTCCTTGCGCAGGAAGGTCGCGCCCGCGCTTTCCTCGCCGCCGAAGGCCAGCGACGCATCGACCAGCCCGTCGACGAACCACTTGAAGCCCACCGGCACCTCGTACAGCTTGCGGCCCAGCCGCGCGGCGACGCGGTCGATCATCTGGCTGCTCACCACCGTCTTGCCGACGGCGGCCTGGGCGGGCCATTGCGGGCGGTGCGTGTAGAGGTAGTCGATCATCACCGCGAGGTAGCTGTTCGGCTGCATCAACCCGGTGCTGCCGGCGACGACGCCGTGGCGGTCATGGTCGGTGTCGCAGGCAAAGGCGATGCCGAAGCGGTCTTTCAGCGCGATCAGCTTGTGCATCGCGTCGGGCGAGGACGGATCCATGCGGATGCGGCCGTCCCAGTCGAGCGACATGAAGCGGAAGGTGGGGTCGACCTCCTGGCTCAGCACGTTCAGGCGGGACAACTTGTAGCGCTCGGCGATCGCCGGCCAGTAGTGCACGCCCGCGCCGCCCAGCGGATCGACGCCCAGGTCGATGTCCACGCCGCGGATGGCATCCATGTCGAGCACCTGCGCCAGGTCTTCGACGTAGGTGTTGAGGTAGTCGTGCCGGTGCGTGGTGTCGGCGCGCAGGGCCTGCGCGAGCGGCAGGCGCTTCACGCCTTCGAGGTTGTTCGCCAGCATCGTGTTGGCCGCGGCCTCGACGGCCGAGGTGATGTCGGTGCCGGCCGGGCCGCCGTTGGGCGGGTTGTACTTGAAGCCGCCGCTCTCCGGCGGGTTGTGCGAGGGCGTGATGACGATGCCGTCGGCGAGCCCCGCGGTGCGCCCGCGGTTGTAGACCAGGATGGCGTGCGATACGGCCGGCGTGGGCGTGTACTCGTCGTCCTTGGAGATCATCAGCTCGACGCCGTTGGCCGCCAGCACTTCCACCGCGCTGTTGAAAGCCGGCGTCGACAGC
Source organism: Variovorax sp. MPBD4-3 (assembly GCF_058809745.1). Classification (NCBI taxonomy): domain Bacteria; kingdom Pseudomonadati; phylum Pseudomonadota; class Betaproteobacteria; order Burkholderiales; family Comamonadaceae; genus Variovorax; species Variovorax sp. MPBD4-3. The sequence goes on along the minus strand of NZ_JBXASW010000026.1, from coordinate 8,530 downwards.
GCATGCGTGTCGATGCCCAGGAACAGCGGGCCGTCGATGCCTTTCTGCCTGCGGTAGTCGCATATCGCCTGGCTGATGGCCAGCACGTGCCATTCGTTGAACGCGTTGTCGAACGACGAACCGCGATGGCCAGAGGTGCCGAAGGCCACGCGCTGGGCCGGCACGGACGGGTCGGGCCGGCCGGTGTAGTAGGCCGAGATCAGGCGCGGCACATTGACCAGCAGGTCGAGCGGTGCGGGCTGGCCCGCGAGGGGATTGGTGGCTTGGCTCATGTCGATGGAAAGTCGAAGTTGATCAGGTCGCCGATGCGTTCGATGGTGATGTCGGCAGGAGCGTAGGCGGCGATGGCCTGCGCATCCAGCGCATAGTGCCCCTGCCGCACGAAGACCGTCGTCAGACGGTTCCCCCAGACGGCTTTCATGGCCGAGAGAATGCGCAGCTTGTCGTCGATCATCACGTAGTGCCCGGCAGGGTGGCTTTGCGCGACGGCGTCGAGCATTTCTTCCTTGTGCACGTAGATCAGCACGCGGCCGTCGGTGGCGTCCCACAGGCCCGAGCGCTGTACCTTGCGCGGCTGGAACACCACGTCGCCGTCGGACAGTATCACCGTGGGGCCATGCCGGCGCAGGTGTTTCAGCGCGTCGAGCGCGCCCGGGTAGAGGCGGTCGGCGAACGGGTAGTCGATCAGGAAGCCAGACATCAGCAGCAGCCGCGAGTCGCTCATGCCGCGTCGGCTTTCTTCGGCCCTATAGCGCTGCAGCGCGCCCAGGTAGTCGACGTAGCCGAGCTCGGTGCGCAGGGCCTCGAGGGCGTCCCAGTAGCGCGCGGAGCTTTCGGCGCCGAAGTTTTCCTCGAGGTGGGCGTGCAGGTCGGCGATGACGCGGTCATTGTCGAGCAGGGTGTTGTCGACGTCGATCAGGAAAACGGTGGACGGAGGCTGTGTCATGGGGTGTGCGGGCGGCGGCTGTCGATTGGCGCGTCGCATCCAGCATACGCCTGGCGGCCAAGGCCCGGCGACGGCCATGCGAATTAGTTGATGCCTTGCTGCCCGCTGGCTTAACCTCTGCCGCAGAACAGCCCGCGCCCCGATTCCCGGAGTTCCTGGAGGAAATCAATCAATGCATATGACGAACGGCAGGTGCCTCGCCCTGGCCACCCTTGTGTTCGCGCTCGCCGGATGCCAGTCACCGCCGGCCGACAGGCCGCTGACCTCCGACGTTCCCGAGCCGCCGGGCTTCGCGCCGCCGCCCGAGACCTGCCAGGCCGCCGCCGCGCGCTTCGGCCTCGGACTGCGCGTGTCGCCGTTGCTGGTCGAGGAAATGCGCCAGCGTGCAGGTGCCCGGATGGCCCGAACCGTGCCGCCCGCCGAATCCCCCGATCCGGCCCAGGACGCCACGCGGCTCAACATCCAGGTGGAGCCGGGCGGCCGCGTGGCGGGTGCTTATTGCGGTTAGGCGCGAAGATAAAGCCCTTTTTTGCATGCACATGTGTTGTGCGCACACAGCGGCTGTCACAAATCCGCGCTCCAACGCGCCGAATAGCCAGAATTGGGAGAACAATAGCCCGCGACTTTCCGGAGCCACAGTCTTTTGTCGATCAAGCAACCTCCCGTCTCTCTGCCGTCGCATTACGACGGCTCGGCACGCCTTCCGCCAGATGAAGTGCTGCGTCCCCTGATGGACGATTGGGCACGTGCGGGCAAGCGTCTCGCGGCCGTGTGCTATCTCGACGTCGATCGCTTCGCGGAACTCAACGACCGCCTCGGCATGATTGCCGGCAATGCGGCGCTCGAAGAGGTCGCGCGCCGCATCAAGGCCCAGCTGCCGCGCGAGAGCGTCATGGCCCGGGTGGGCGGCGACGAGTTCGCCGCCGTGTTCGCCGGCCTGGGCACCTCGCAATGCGCGCAGGTGCTCGAACGCATCCAGAACGCGCTGGCCGAACCCTGGACCTGGCGCGACCAGACGGCGAGCATCGACGCCAGCATCGGCGCGATGATGCTCGACAGCAACGGGCCACCCCCCGAGATCGCCTTGCGCCAGGCGCAGCACGCGGCCTTCTTCGCCAAGCGCGCGGCCGACGGCAAGGTGCACTATTTCGACGCCCCACAGGCGCGTGCCGACGAGCAGGTGGTGCGCGAGCGCCAGCGCATTCAAGAGGGGCTGCTGCAGGGCGAGTTCTTCCTGGTCTACCAGCCGAAGGTCGACATGCGCCGGGGCGAGGTCGTCGGCGTCGAGGCGCTCATCCGCTGGCAGCACCCCGAGCGCGGCCTGCTGCCGCCGATCCAGTTCGTGCCGCTCATCGAAGACGACGCGCTGGTCGAGCAGGTCGGCGACTGGGCCATCGCCACGGCCTTGTGGCAGGCGCACCAGTGGCGCCTGGCGGGCCTGCAGGTGTCGGTCAGCGTGAACGTGGCGCCGCGCCACATGATGCGCTGGGACTTCGTCGACCGCCTCGCGCGCCATCTCTCGCAGTTTCCCAAGCTGGGCGCGGGCATGCTCGAACTGGAGATCCTCGAGACCACGGCGATCAGCCAGTTCGCCAACGTGGCGCTGTTCGTGGAGGCCTGCAAGGCGCTGGGCGTGGGCGTGACCATCGACGACTTCGGCACCGGCTATTCGTCGCTGACCTACCTGCGCCAGCTGCCGGTGTCGGCCGTGAAGATCGACCAGTCCTTCGTGCGCGGCATGCTCGACAACGCGCAGGACCGGGCCATCGTGCAGGGCATCCTGGCGCTGCTGCATGCGCTGGGGCTCACGGCGGTGGCCGAGGGCGTGGAAACCGTGAAGCAGGGCGAAGCGCTGCTCGCCATGGGCTGCACGCTGGCCCAGGGCTACGGCATCGCCATGCCGATGGCCGCCAAGGACATCGTGAAATGGGTCGCCGCCTACGAGAGCGCGCCCCTGTGGGGCCGCGACACGACCCCCGACGAACCGGTGCCCGCGCCGCTCGCGGAACCGCCCACGGCCTGAGCCGCGGGCTTTCTTCCTCTTACAGCAGCGGCGTGTAGGGCGAGACCATCGGGCTCAGCGAGGTTCCGCCGCCGAGGCTCGGCACGCCCAGGTTGCTGGAGCCGCCGAACACATAGCGCAGGTACATGCTGCCGGTGAACTGGCGGTAGTTCTGCGCGTTGTTGAAGCCCAGCGCGCCGCCCAGGAACATCTTCGGCGCCAGCTGGTACTCCAGCACCGCGCCGAAGTTGTAGGCCAGGCCGGTCTTCGAACTGCTCGGATAAATGCCGTTGTATGCCGAGCTGCTCAGCCCCAGCGCCAGGGCCGCGTCCGCCACGCGCTGCGCATCGGTGTTGCGCGAGGGGTCGGTGGGGAAGTAGGGCGACGATTTCTGGGTGAACGACTGCACGCCCAGCGAGGCGTTCACGCGCCACGAGAACCGGTTGGCGCGGCCGGTCCAGTCGACCGGGAAGGCCACGCTCACGAAGCTCTGTGGGCTGAAGTAGCCGCCTTGCCCGAAGGTGTAGTAGCTCAGGTTCTTCTGGTAGCCCATCAGCCCGATGTTCATGCCCAGCGTGAGCTTGGAGCTGGGGCTGTCCAACAGGTGCAGGTAGGCGCCGCCGCCGGTTTCCACGCGCGAGTTGCTCGCCACGTTCTTGCCGGTGAGGCTGTGCGCCGCCAGGTAGCTGTAGATGCCGTAGGTGCCGTCGTCGTAGCCGATGTCGCCGCGCACGCCGGTGGCAACAACGCCGCCCCAGCGTTCGCCGGTGCGCCCGTCCTTCGCGCCGGCGAAGGACAGCACGCTGTCGGTCACCGCGCGGCGGGAGATGTCGGCCTTGTAGGTCCAGGAGTCGCCGAAGCTGCCCTTGAAGGTCGCGTTGCCGACCACGTTGGTGGTCGGGAAGCCCAGCGGCGTGGTGCCGATGCCGCCCTCGAAGTTCTTGCCCTCGTAGCCCACGTTCAGGCCGACGCCCGCGGCGTTCTGCTGGCCCGGCGTGGTCTGGCTGGCGATCGAGTTGTAGAAGGCCGTGGGGCCGCCGCCGAAGCGGCTGGCGGTGGAGTAGGCGGAAGAGGGCGTGCCGGCGTCGACCACCGTCGGCGTGACGCCGACGACGATCTTGCCTTCGCCCACCGGGAAGCGTGCCTGGATCGGCAGCTGGAAGTCGGAGAGCTGGCTCAGGCCCGCTTCGCCCGCGCGGCTGCGGTACACCGTGCCCGCGGTGAGGCTCACCGCGCGCTGTGCTTCCAGGTCCTGCAGTTCCGACTGCAGCGAGTTGGCCGGCGCCGGTGCCGCGCGCAGCGGCGCGTTCCAGCTCGGCTCGCTGCGTGGCAGCGGCGTGTTGGCTTGCGCATAGGCCGCGTTGGCCGACGGATAGGCGGCCGGCGGATAGCCCGGCGCGGGATAGCCGGCCTGCTGCTGCGGATAGCCGGCAGGCTGCGCCTGCGGAATGTAGACCTGCTGCCCGCCCGGCTGCGCCATGTAGGCGGAAGCCTGCGGCGTGTTGTTGGCAGCCTTGCTGTTGCGCGCGGTGCGCGTGGTGGCGGCGCGGCCCTTGGTGTTCGAGGTGGCGGCTGGCGCGGCGCCCCAGGGCAGCGCGCCAGGCGCCGCCGCCATGGGGGCTGCCGGGTAGGCGGCGGGATAGGCACCGGCAGGGTAGCCCGCCGCAGGGTAGGCGGGGTAAGCCGCATTCGCCGCGACCGGGTAGGAGACGGGTTGCGAGCGTGCCTGCGCGAAGGGATTGCCGCCGGCGGCCGGATAGCCGGCCGGCGCGGCCGCGCTCGGCGCGCCGCCGGTCATGCCTGCGAACGGGTTGGCGGGCGGCATCTGCGAAGGCGCTCCGCCCGCTCCCGCGAAGCCGGTCGAGGCGACCTGCCGTTCGGCTTCGACCGCGGCGCGCAGGTACTGCTCGGCCTTGCGGCTTTCGCCTGCGTTGCGGTAGACGCGGCCGGCGGCGGCCAGCACGCGCGACTGGTCGGGTGCCTGCTTCAGCGCGGCCATCACGTAGTTCTCGGCCTCGCCGTGCTCGCGCTGCGCGCTGGCACTGGCGGCGGCGGCCAGCAGCGTGTCGAGGTCGGTGGGGTTGCGCTGCAGGATGCGCTGGTACAGCGCCAGCGCCTGGCCTTCGTCGCGCGCCGCCGAATACAGGCGGGCCAGCGCGGCCATCGCCTGCGGGTCGTTCGGGCGCTCGGCCAGCACCGGGGCCATCGCGTTGTAGGCGGCCTCGAGGTTGCCGGCTTCGCGCAGCGCGTCGGTCTGGCGCAGCGCAAAGGCGATGCGCAGGCTGTCGAAGTCGTTGCGCTGGCTGGCCGTCATGTTGACGCCGGCAAGCTGGCGCAGCACGGCGGACAGTTCGATGTCCTGCTTCGTCTTGAGCAGCACCGACGCATACAGCAGCCGGTCGCCGATGCTCGGCGTAGGCGAGCGTGCGAGCAGCTGGCGGCTCATGGCCAGTGCGCGCGGCGCGTCGCCGATTTCGGCGTAGGCGCCTGCGAGCTGGCCCCACAGTTCGGCCGGCATGTCCGCGCTCAGCGCCGATTCGGCCTGGGCGAGCACGCCGCGCGCGGCGTCGACCTGGCCTTGCCGCGCGAGTGCCTGCGCACGGGCGGCCTGCGACTGCGCCCACAGGCGGCGTTGCAGCGTCGCCATGTCGCGGGTGCGCGAGCCGGCGGGGATGCGTTCGAGGTACTGGATGCCGGCGGCCGAATCGCCGGTTTCGGAGGCGAGCAGGGCGCTGGCATACAGCGCGTCGGGCATGTCGGGCTGCGACATCAGCAGCCCTTCCATCACGCCGCGGGCTTCGGAGACCATACCCTGCTTGCGGTAGATGTTCGCGAGGTCGAGCCGCACCCAGGGGCTGTCGGGCGCCGCGAGCATCGCGTCTTCAAGCGTGCGCTGGGCGCCGGCCGCGTCGCCGGCATCCGCCTGCTGGCGGGCGCGGTTGCGCGCCTGCTCGACCTGGATGTCGCGCAGGCCGCCCAACTGCGTGGCCTGCTCGGGCGTGAGGCGGCGCGACAGCGCCAGCGCCTCGTCGGGGCGGCCGGTCTGCCCGTACACCGAAATCAGCCCGCGCAGCGCCTGCGTGTTCTGCGGCCTGCTCTCGAGCACGCGCTTGTAGCCCTGCTCGGCCTGCGCGAAGTCGCCGGCGGCGGCGCGCAGGTCGGCCAATGCGTTCTGGCCCACGGGTTCGCGCGGGTCGATGCGCACGGCGCGTTCATACAGCGACTGCGCACCGCGCAGGTCGTTCTTGCCCTGGGCGGCGCGCGCCTGCCCGACCAGCACCCAGTAGTTGGCGCTTTGCAGCGCCGAGTTCCACTTGGTGGCGCCGCCGCGCACGGCGCGCTCCAGCAGCTCCTGCGCTTCGGCAAAGCGCTCCTGGCGCATCCGCACCAAGCCCAGGCCGCCGAGCGCCTCGGTGTCGTCGGCCTTGGTGCGAAGCGCCTGCTGGAAGCGCTGTTCGGCCGTGGCCGGGTCGCCGCGTTCCAGCGCCTTGAAGCCTTCGCCCACCGGCACGTCGGGCGCATTCGCCGCGGCGGTCCTGGCGGTGGTGAGCGTTTCAAGCCGCGCGGACACGGCGGCATCGGCCTGGTTGTTGCTGAGGTAGTCCTGGTAGAGCGGAATGTCGGGCGCGCGCGCGTCGAGCCAGATCAGCGCCTGCCGCCAAGCGGCGCGCGCGGCGGTGGCCACGGCGGGCTGCTTGGCCAGCTCGACCAGTTCGCGGATGCCCGCGCGGCGCGTCGGTTCGCTGTAGGTCTTCTGCTGCGCGAGCGCGAGCCGGTAGTTGGCGTTTTCCGGGTGGTCCTTCACCAGCTGCTCGAGGCCCTTGCGGCCTTCTTCGATGCCTTGCGGCGTGCTGGCCAGCGCCTGGTAGTACTCCAGGGCCACGGCCTCCGGCGGCGGCCGGTTGTCGAACAGGCTGCGGTACAGCTCCACCGCCTCGGCGGAGCGTCCGGCACGCGCGGCGGCGCGGGCGCGCTGCAAGGTGCCGCCCTGCTGGCCGGGCTGCTGGGCCTGCTGCTGCAGGCGCGCGACGCGGGGATCGTTGGGATGCGCGGCGCGCAGGCGGTTGGTCCAGGTGCGCACCTGCTCGGCGTTGTTGCGCGACAGCTCGACCTGCGCCATGCCGTACATCGCGTCGGCGGATTGCGGGTTGACGCTCAGCAGTTTCTTCCAGCTCTCTTCGGCCAGGTCGGCGCGGCCCTGGGCCTGCCAGTAGTTGCCTTGCTCGATGAGGGCGGCGCTGGCGTCGGCCTGCGCGAAGGCCTGGCCGCCGGTGCCGAGCGCCGCGAGCATGCCGATGCAGGCCAGCCATTGCTGGGTGCGGAAGGAGGGGGGACGCTTCGGCTTCACGCCGGTCGATTGGGACGGCATAGCGTTCTCCATGATGTTTGCAGTTGGCCGTTGCGGCCGAATTCATAGCGGCCGTCGAGCCAGGCCTGGCCGAACAGCAGCAGCACCTGCTCGTAGTAGGGCAGGGGCGCCGCGGCGGCCGCGCCGGAGGTCGCCGCGGCCGGCAAGGCGGCACGGCCGCCCGGTACGCGGGCAACCTGCGTGGCCAGCGCCTCGGTTTCGTCCAGCGCCTTGAGGTAGGGCAGCATCGCGCCGGCAAAGCCCAGCGGCGCCATGCCGCGCACCGCACCGGTCACGGTGTCGACGTACTCGGGCACCGGCTGCTTGTCGGCCAGCAGCAGCCGCGGGCCGCGCAGTTGCGCCAGCAGCATCTTGCGGGCCGGGTCCTTGTCGGACAGCATGCCCGCCCAGAGGTAGACGCGAATGGCGTCGTAGCTGCCGATGACGCCCTTCTGCGGGTCGGCCACGAAGGCGCGCGCATCCTGCGACCAGGCGCACCAGTCGGGCGCGAAACCCTTGGGCGTGACGCTGCCGAACATGCGCAGCGTGTTGTCGGTGACTTCGTGCCACGGGCCGCTCGGGTCGGCCTGCTGGAAATAGCGCAGCAGCTGCAGCGGCATGTAGCTCGGGTTGAGCCGCCAGAGCGGCCCGCTCGCTACCGACTTGGGCCAGGGCAGCAGCATGCGGCCGAGCCCGGGCAGCGAGATCACGTCGTCGCGCACCGCCAGCGCGAGCAGGCTGCGCCCGAGCGTGCGGTAGCGGTTGTCGTTCCAGAGGCGGCCGGCCTCCATCAGCGCATAGGCGATCCAGAGGTCGGAGTCCGACGCCGCATTCGGGTCGAGCACGCCCCAGCCGCCTTCGGGCTTGCGGCCCCATTGCCAGGCCGGCAGCTGCTTGGCGAGGCTGCCGCCGGCGAGGTTGGCCTCGGTCCAGGCCAGCACGCGGGCGAAGATGTCGCGGTCGTTGTGCACGAGCGCGAAGAACAGCGCGTAAGACTGCCCTTCGGACGTGGACTGCTGCTGCGCGGTGTTGAAGTCGATCACCCGGCCGTCGGGCTGGATGTGGCGCGCAGCGAAGGCGGCCCAGTCTGTTGCCGGATGGCAGGCGGCGGCTGTGTTCGATGCAGGCGCCGCGGCGGGCGCGGGCGCCTGTGCACCCGCCAGCTTCGGCAGTGCAAGGGCGAGTCCGGCGGCCGCCAGCAGGTTGCGGCGGCTCGCCAGCGGGAGGGCGGGAG
>NZ_JBXASW010000025.1:8373-77670 GCF_058809745.1 Variovorax sp. MPBD4-3 | reverse complement strand
GCGAAGGGGTCGCAGACAGTGGGGTCGCCTTTCTTTTGCCTACGTTTCTTTGGCGAAGCAAAAGAAAGTGAGTCGCCCGCCGGGGCGAGACCCGGCCCCGGAAAACAAGCCCGCTGCAAGGCAAAAACCATGCTGAGCCCAGGCCACCCCTTCCCCCTCGGCGCAACGGCCACAGAACAAGGCATCAACTTCGCCCTGGCAGCCCCAGCAGCCGAGGCAGTAGACCTCTGCATCTTCGACACCACAGGCAAAAACGAACAACAGCGCCTGAGGCTGCCGCAACAGACAGACGGCATCTGGCACGGCCACCTCCCCAGCGGCAAGCCAGGCCTCGTCTACGGCTACCGAGTCCACGGCTCCTGGTCCCCAAAAGAGGGAAAGCGCTACAACCCCGTCAAGCTTCTGCTCGACCCTTACGCCCGCGAAATAGTAGGCACGTACGACGGCAGCGACATCTTCCTCGGCCACGACCCCGCGAACCCGGACCTGAGGGACACGCGAGACAACGCCGCAGCAGCCCTCAAAGCCCGGGTGGCGGCAGCAGCAACACCACAAAGCAGCGAACGCCTGGCCGGCCACGCCCGCATCCCTGCATCCGACCGCGTCCTCTACGAACTGCACGTCAAGGGCCAGACAAAGCTGCACCCCGCCGTGCCCGCACCCCTTCGAGGCAGCTATGCGGGACTGGCCGAGCCCGCCGTGCTCGACCACCTCCAGCGCCTGGGCGTCACCACCCTGAGCCTCATGCCCGTGCAGCACCGCGCCGACGAACAGCGCCTGCTGCACATGGGCCTGAGCAACTACTGGGGCTACAGCACCATCGGCTGGTTCGCGCCCGAAGCCCGCTACTGGAGCGGCCGTCCCAGCACCACGCCCGCCGGCGAGTTCCGGGCGATGGCCGACGCGATCCACGCGCGCGGCATGGAGCTGGTGATCGACGTCGTCTACAACCACACCGCCGAGACCGACGAGTTCGGCCCCACCCTCTCGCTGCGCGGCATCGACAACGCCCTGTACTACCGCCTGCGCCCCGACGACCGCGCGCTCTACGAGAACTGGGCCGGCACCGGCAACTGCCTCGACCTGACCGAGCCGCGCGTGCTGCAGCTGGTCATGGACAGCCTGCGCTTCTGGGCCTGCGAAATGGGCGTCGACGGCTTCCGCTTCGACCTGGCCCCGGTGCTGGGCCGCAGTGCAGGCAACAACGACTTCGACCCGCGCGCGCCTTTCTTCGCGGCCATCGCGCAAGACCCGGTGCTGTCTCGCACGCTGCTCATCGCCGAGCCCTGGGACCTGGGCCCCGGCGGCTATCGACTGGGCGAATTCCCGCCGGGCTGGCTCGAGTGGAACGACCGCTACCGCGACACCCAGCGCGGCTTCTGGCTGCGGCAGGACCACGAGGGCGACGGAAAGGCCGGCCTCGGCGACTTCGCGCACCGCTTCACCGCCTCGAGCACGCAGTTCGCGCACGATGGCCGCGCGCCGACCGCCAGCGTCAACTTCATCACCGCGCACGACGGCTTCACGCTGCGCGACCTCGTCAGCTACAACGAGCGCCACAACCTCGCCAACGGGGAAGGCAACCGCGACGGCCACGGCCACAACCTGAGCACCAACTGCGGCGTCGAGGGTCCGAGCGACGACCCCGGCGTGCTGGCCCTGCGCGAGCGGCTGCGGCGCGCACTGCTGGCCACGCTGATGCTCTCCCAGGGCACGCCGATGCTGCTGGCCGGCGACGAGCTGGGCCACACCCAGCAAGGCAACAACAACGCCTACTGCCAGGACAACGAGACCACCTGGCTCGCCTGGATCGGCGCCGCGTCCGATCCCGCGAGCGACGCGGCCCGCATGAGCGCCTTCGTGGCGCGGCTGGCGGCGCTGCGGCGCGAAGCCCCGGCGCTGCGCAGCGCGCGCTGGTGGCCGGCCGAGCCGCCCGACGGCACGCCCCCCGGCATCCGCTGGCTGCGCCCCGACGGCGAGCCGATGACCCCCGCCGACTGGCAGACAGGCACGGCCCTTGCAATCCTCTTTGCCGCGAGTGATGCAACGGATGAAGCAAGCGAAAGAAAGCAAAGCGCATGGCTGGTGATGGTGAACGCGGGGCCGGACACCGTGCAGTTCAGGCTGCCCGGGGGCGCCTGGCGGCTGTGCCTGTCGAGCGATCCCGCACACGACCCGGGGAACCTGGCGCGGCCGCTCGACGGCACGGCGCAGGTGCCTTTCTCGAGCCTCGGAATTGCAAGAACGTAGGAGCCAGCCGCGCAGCGCGGTGCTAGTCTCGATGCAGAAACTCTGACGGCGGACGAATCACGACAAGCAAACAAACGAACGAATGGAGACTTCAGGATGGACAACCTCGCACCCCAAGCGCCACAGCAACCGCAGCACGAGCTGCAGGCCCACCAGCTGGTCCGCCGCACCATCGCCCTGGTGCTGGCCGGCGGCCGCGGCTCCCGCCTCAAGCAGCTGACCGACCGCCGCGCCAAGCCGGCGGTGTACTTCGGCGGCAAGTTCCGCATCATCGATTTCGCGCTGTCCAACTGCCTGAACTCGGGCATCCGGCGCATGGCGGTGGTCACGCAGTACAAGTCGCATTCGCTCATGCGCCACCTGCAGCGCGGATGGAGCTTCCTGCGGGCCGAGCTCAACGAGATGGTCGACGTGCTGCCCGCGCAGCAGCGCGTGGGCGACGAGCACTGGTACCGCGGCACGGCCGACGCGGTGTTCCAGAACCTCGACATCATCCAGACCCGCTCCACGCCGCACGACTACGTCGTGGTGCTGGCCGGCGACCACATCTACAAGATGGACTACTCGATCATGGTCAAGGACCATGCCGAGCGCGGCCTGGGCTGCACCGTCGGCTGCATCGAGGTGCCGCGCATGGAGGCCACCGCCTTCGGCGTGATGCACGTGGACGGCGACCGCACGGTCACGGCCTTCCTGGAAAAGCCCGCCGACCCGCCGGCCATGCCCGGCAAGCCGGACGTGGCACTGGCGAGCATGGGCATCTACGTGTTCGATTCCACCTACCTCTACCGCTTGCTGGAGGAAGACAGCAAGGACCCGAACTCCGACCACGACTTCGGCAAGGACATCATTCCGCGCGCCGTGGCGGAGGGCCGCGCGCTGGCGCATCCGTTCGGCATGTCGTGCGTGACCCGCGCCATGCGCGGCGGCGACAGCCCGACCTACTGGCGCGACGTGGGCACGATCGACGCCTTCTGGGCCGCCAACCTCGACCTGGCCTCGATCACGCCGGAGCTCGACATCTACGACACCAACTGGCCGATCTGGACCTACCAGCGCCAGCTGCCGCCGGCCAAGTTCGTGTTCGGGCGCGACGGCAAGCCCGGCCTCACGACCAACACCATCGTCTCGGGCGGCTGCATCGTGTCGGGGTCGTCGGTGAGCGACTCGGTGCTGTTCTCGGGCGTGCGCGTCCACTCGTTCTGCACCATCTCGCAGGCGGTGCTGCTGCCCGACGTCGAAGTGGGACGCGGCTGCCGCCTGAGCAAGGTGGTCATCGACCGCGCCTGCGTGATCCCCGACGACATGGTGATCGGCGAGGACGCCGAGGCCGACGCCGCGCGCTTCGAGCGCACCGAAAGCGGCGTGGTGCTGGTCACGCGCGAAATGCTCAAGCGGCTTGCGCCCGCCTGATACCCACCTCCCAGCCTCCACGATGCGAATCCTGCAAGTCAGCGCCGAACTCTTTCCCCTGCTCAAGACCGGCGGCCTGGCCGACATCGCCGGCGCCTTGCCGCTGGCGCTCATGGCCGAGGGGCAGGACGCGCGCGTGCTGCTGCCGGGCTTTCCGGCCATCGTCCGCGGCGTGCGCGAACTCGCGCCCGTGGCCGAGTTCGACGCGCCCTGGGGCGAGCGATTCGCGCTGCGGCTCGGGCGCGTGGCGGTCGACGGCACGCCGGGCATCCCGGCCTACGTGATCGATGCGCCCGCGCTCTACGACCGGCCCGGCAACCCGTACGAGGACAACGCGCGCCAGCCCTACGGCGACAACCACCGGCGCTTCGCGTTGCTGGGCTGGGCCGCGGCGCGGCTTGCGCAGGGGCTCGATCCATCCTGGCAGCCCGAGGTGGTGCATGCGCACGACTGGCACGCCGCGCTGGCGCCGGCCTACCTGCACTTCGCGCGCGAGGCCGGCCGGATGGGCGCATCGCGCGTGGGCAGCGTGTTCACGGTGCACAACCTGGCCTACCAGGGCCTCTTCGCGCCATGGAACTTCGCGGACCTCGGGCTGCCCGGGCCCGCGTTCCAGATGAACGGCATCGAATACCACGGCCAGGTCTCTTTCATGAAGGGCGGCCTGTGCTACGCCGACCGGCTCACCACGGTGAGCCCTACCTACGCGCTGGAGATCCAGACGCCCGAGCAGGGCTGCGGGCTCGACGGCCTGCTGCGCCAGCGCAGCGGCGTGCTGAGCGGCATCCTCAACGCGGTCGACGACCAGGTCTGGAACCCGGCGACCGATGCGGCGCTGGTGCAGGGCTATCACACGCCCGAAGGCCGCCACATGGCCGGCAAGGCGCGCTGCAAGTCGGTGCTGCAGCACCAGCTGGGGCTGGCCGAGCGGCCGGACGCGCCGCTGTTCATTCTGGTGAGCCGCCTGACCGAGCAGAAGGGCCTGGGGCTGGTGCTCGACGGCCTGGACGCGCTGCTCGCGCAAGGCGGCCAGCTCGCGCTGCTGGGCAGCGGCGAGGGCTGGCTCGAAGATGCCTTCAGGCAGCGCGCGGCGGCCGCGCCGCAATCGGTCAGCGTGACCATCGGCTATGACGAGACGCTCGCGCACCAGCTCTTCGGCGCGGGCGACGTGACGCTGGTGCCCTCGCTCTTCGAGCCCTGCGGCCTCACGCAGATGTACGGCCTGAAGTACGGCAGCCTGCCGCTGGTGCGCCGCGTGGGCGGGCTGGCCGACACGGTGGTCGACAGCACGCTGGAAGACCTGGCCAGCGGCGAGGCCACCGGTTTCGTGTTCGACCGCTTCGACGTGGCCGACTACGAACGCGCCGTGCGCCGCGCCTTCGCGCTCTACCAGCGCGCGCCGGACTGGCGGCGCGTGCGCGGCAACGCGATGCGGCGGCCGGCCGACTGGGGCACTGCGGCTGCTCAGTACATCGATGTCTATCGGCAGGCGCTGGGATGAACGCCTTCTTTTCTTTTTGCCGTTTCGCGTGCTGTTCGGGGGGCGCTCACACCGACGGGGTACCTTGCTCCGCGAATGTCCCCCGGGCTTCGCCCTCCTCCTTTATTTCGCTGCGCAAGGCACCCCGCCGGTGTGAGCGTTCAGAGCACTGGTTGATCAGCCAGCAAGAAAGCTGCGTCCATCGTGCACAGGGCGCCGGGTGCTCCCCGCAGCGAAATAAAGGAGGAGGCCGCAGGCCGGGGGACATTCGCGGAGGGGAGTACCCGGTGCCCTGTGCACACACCCCCAACGCCTCCTGACGGCAGATCAGACACCCCACCACCCACCCAAAGAGCGCCAACCATGACGATCAAAGACTTCGCCTACGACCATCCCGACCGCGACGTCGCGGCCTTCAAGCGCGCGGTGGCCAACAAGCTGATCTATGCCGTCGGCAAGGACCCTGTCGCGGCCAGCCAGGACGACTGGCTCAACGCCACCTCGCAGGCCGTGCGCGATCAGCTCGTCGAGCGCTGGATGATGACCACGCGCGCCAACTACGCGCAGGACCTCAAGCGCGTCTACTACCTGTCGATGGAATTCCTCATCGGGCGCACCTTCACCAACGCGCTGCTGGCCGTGGACCTGTACGACACCGTGCGCGAGGCGCTGGCCGACTTCGGCGTCGACATGGACGCGCTGGCCGAACGCGAGCCCGACGCGGCCCTGGGCAACGGCGGCCTGGGCCGGCTCGCCGCCTGCTTCCTCGATTCGATGGCCACGCTCGGCGTGCCGGGCATGGGCTACGGCATCCGCTACGAATACGGCATGTTCCGCCAGCGCATCGTCGACGGCCAGCAGGTCGAGACGCCCGACTACTGGCTCACGCGCGGCAACCCCTGGGAATTCCAGCGGCCCGAGGTCAACTACCGGGTGCGCTTCGGCGGCCACGTGCAGAAGCGCGAGGGCGCCAACGTACCGCCCGGCGCGGTCGACTGGGTCGACACCCACGACGTGCTGGCCGTGGCCTACGACACCATCATCCCGGGCTACGGCACGCAGGCCACCAACACGCTGCGGCTGTGGTCGGCGCGTGCCACCGAGGAAATCGACCTCTCGGCCTTCAACCGCGGCAACTACATGGGCGCGGTCGAGAGCAAGAACCAGTCGGAGAACGTCTCGCGCGTGCTCTACCCCGACGACTCCACGCCCTCGGGGCGCGAGCTGCGGCTGCACCAGGAGTACTTCTTCTGCAGCGCCAGCATGCAGGACCTGCTGCGCCGCTACCTGCGCAACCACACGACCTTCGACCAGCTCTCGGAGAAAGTCAGCATCCACCTGAACGACACCCACCCGGTGCTCGCCGTGCCCGAGCTCATGCGGCTGCTGCTGGACGAGCACGGCATGCCGTGGGACGAAGCCTGGGCGCACACGCAGAAGGTGTTCAGCTACACCAACCACACGCTGATGCACGAGGCGCTGGAGACCTGGCCGGTCGAGATGCTGGGCCGCATCCTGCCGCGGCACCTGCAGATCATCTACGACATCAACGCGAAGTTCCTGGCCACCGTCGCGCAGAAGCTGGGTAACGACGTCGAGCTGATGCGCAGGCTTTCGCTGGTGGACGAGACCGGCGAGCGGCGCGTGCGCATGGCCTACGTGGCGGTGCTGGCGAGCCACTCGGTCAACGGGGTGTCGGGGCTGCACTCGGAGCTGATGAAGCAGTCGATCTTCTCGGACTTCGCGAAGCTCTTTCCCGAGCGCTTCAACAACAAGACCAATGGCGTCACGCCGCGCCGCTGGCTGGCGCAGGCCAACCCGCCGCTGGCGGCGCTGCTCGACCAGCGCATCGGCAAGGGCTGGCGGCGCGACCTGTCGCAACTGGAGGCGCTGAAGCCGATGGCCGCGCAGCCCGCCTTCGTGCGCGCCTTCCGCCATGCCAAGCGCGAGAACAAGCTGCGGCTGGCCAACTGGGTCGAGCAGCACCTGAAGGTGGACATCGACACCGACGCGATGTTCGACGTGCAGGTCAAGCGCATCCACGAATACAAGCGGCAGCTGCTCAACGTGCTGCACGTGGTGGCGCGCTACCACCGCATCCTCGACGCGCAGGCCACGGGTGCGCCGGTCGACATGGTGCCGCGCGTGGTGGTGTTCGCGGGCAAGGCCGCTTCGGCCTACGTGATGGCCAAGCTGGTGATCCGGCTCATCAACGACGTGGCCGGCACCATCAACGCCGACCCGCGCGTGGGCAAGCTGCTGAAGGTGGTGTTCCTGCCGAACTACAGCGTGAGCCTGGCCGAGATCATCATGCCGGCGGCCGACCTGTCGGAGCAGATCTCCACGGCGGGCACCGAGGCCTCGGGCACCGGCAACATGAAGTTCGCGCTCAACGGCGCGCTGACCATCGGCACGCTGGACGGCGCCAACGTGGAAATGCGCGAGAACGTGGGGCCGGAGAACATCTTCATCTTCGGCAACACCACGCCCGAGGTCGCCGACATCCGCGCGCGCGGCTACCAGCCGCGCGACATCTACGAAGGCAACGCCGAGCTCAGGCGCGTGCTCGACGCGATCCGCGACGGCGCTTTCTCGCCGGGCGAGCCGGGCCGCTACCAGGGCATCTACGACGCGCTGGTGAACTGGGGCGACCACTATCTGCTGCTGGCGGACTACGCGAGCTACGTGGCGAAGCAGGCCGAGGTGGATGCGCTGTATCGCGATTCGGATGCGTGGACGCGGATGGCGATCCTGAACGTGGCGGGCATGGGCGCGTTTTCATCGGACCGCACGATTGCGCAGTACGCGCATGAGATCTGGCACACCAAGCCGGTCGTGCTGGGCTGAACCACCTTCGAGGCAACACGCCATGGCATACGCCCGGATGAAAGTCCACGCGGCCGCAGTGCTCGCGGCACTGGCCCTGTGCATGGTCGCGCACGCCCAGAAGGGCACCCCGCGGGAGCACACCTGGCAACGCAGCACCACGGCGGGCCAGGAGGTGCGCATATTCACCTACGTGCAGCAACGCTCCGATTGCAGCCAGGGGCCCGATCCGGTCGTCACCATCCGCACGAAGCCCGCGCACGGCACCGTGAGCGTGCGACCGGGCTCCGTCACCGTCGGCCCGCCGCGGTTCGGCGCGGTCGATTGCAGCGGCCGTACGTTGTCGGGGCAGGGCATCTGGTTCGTGCCGGAAGCGGGATTCAGCGGAACCGACCAGTTCGACTACGAGGTGCAGTTCACCAACGGCGTGGCGCACGACACTGCCATGGTCGAGGTCAAGCCCTGACGCTTCTACGCGCGCGCGGGGCGTTCAGCGCTTGGCGGGCGCGGTGGGATCGGTGGCCGGCTGCGGCGCGTCGGTGACGAAGCCGATGCGGCTCAGGCCCGCCTTGTTGGCAATGCCCATCAGCGCCACCACCTTGCCGTAGGGCACGGTCTGGTCGGCGCGCAGCTGCACCTCGGTGTCCTTGCTGTCGGCCGCGGCCTTCCCGAATCGGTCGGCCAGTTCCTCGTCGGTCACGGCCTGGTCGTTGAAGAAGACCTTGCCGGAGGCGTCGACCGACACGCTCACGAACTTGGGCGTGTCGTTGGGCTGGCCAGCGTCGGTCTGCGGCAGGTCGAGCTTGATCGAGCTGGCCATCAGCGGCGCGGTGATGATGAAGATCACCACCAGCACCAGCATCACGTCGACCAGCGGCGTCACGTTGATGTCGGACAGCGGCCGCTGCGCGCCGCCGCCCATCGCGCGCCCGCCGCCTGCGGCGCCGCTGCCCAGTGAAGTACGACCGAAGGCCATGGCGCGGCTCAGACCGGCATCGGCCGCGCGGGCGGCGGCGCGGCGGGCTTCGGCGGCTCGCCGAAGCTGCCCAGCAGATCGTGCGCGAAGCCTTCGAGCTCGGCTTCGATGCGGCCGATGACGCGGCCGAACACGTTGTAGGCCAGCACCGCCGGAATGGCCACGGCCAGGCCGAACGCCGTCATGACCAGCGCCTCGCCGACCGGCCCCGCGACCTTGTCGATGGTGAAGCCGCCGGTCTGGCCCGCGATGCCCGACAGCGCCCGGTAGATGCCCCAGACCGTGCCCAGCAGCCCCACGAAAGGCGCGGTGGCGCCCACGGTGGCGAGCAGGATCTGGCCGGCCTGCAGGCGGCGCAGCGCGCCGTGCAGCGCATTGCGCAGGACGCGGGTCAGGCGCTGGTTGCGGTCGACCGCGGCGCCCAGCGTGCCCTCAGGGGCGCCGGCGGCCGCGCCGCGGATGGCCGACACCGCCGGCAGCACCAGCGCCGCGCGGTCGAAGGCCCGGAGTTTCTGCTCGGCGTCGGCCAGCGTGGCCGATTGCCAGAAGGCGGCGATGCTGCGCAGCACATCGCGCGTGCCGCCGCGCAGCAGCCAGGCCTTCCAGAGAATGATGACCCAGCTCGCGATCGACATCGCCAGCAGCAGCGCCGCCACCGAACGGCTGACGCCGTCGCCATGGGTCAGCAGTTCGAGCACGCTCATCGGCCGTCCTTTGGTTTTCTAGCGCAGGCCCAGCACGTCGTACATGTCGAACAGGCCGGTGCGCTGCTCGGCCAGGAAGCGCACCGCGCGCAGGCTGCCCTGGGCATAGGTGACGCGGCTCGACGACTTGTGGGTGATCTCGATGCGTTCGCCGGTACCCGCGAACAGCACGGTGTGGTCGCCCACGATGTCGCCGCCGCGGATGGCCGAGAAGCCGATGGTGGAAGGATCGCGCTCGCCGGTGATGCCTTCGCGGGCGTACACGGCGCAGTCCTTGAGGTCGCGGCCCAGCGCGTCGGCGATGACTTCGCCCATCTTGAGCGCGGTGCCCGAGGGTGCATCGACCTTGTGGCGGTGGTGCGCCTCGATGATCTCGATGTCGTAGCCGGTCGACATGGCCTTGGCGGCCATCTCGAGCAGCTTGAGGGTGACGTTGACGCCCACGCTCATGTTGGGCGCCATCATGATGGCGATGTCCTTGGCGATCTCGGCGATCTCGGCCTTCTGCGCGTCGCTGAAGCCGGTGGTGCCGATGACCGCCTGAACGCCCAGTTCGCGGCACACCGCGAGGTGCGCGAGCGTGCCTTCGGGGCGGGTGAAGTCGACGAGCACCTGCGCGTCCTTCAGGCCGGTGCGCAGGTCGGACACGATGGACACGCCGCTGTCGAAGCCCAGGAAGCCGCCGGCATCGGCGCCGAGCGCCGGGCTGCCCGCGATGTCGAGCGCGCCGGCCAGGCGCAGGTCGGGCGCGTTGCGCACGGCCTCGATCAGCATGTGGCCCATGCGGCCCGATGCTCCGGCGATGGCGACGCGGCGCGGCGCGGAAGCGGGATGGCTGGAGGAATTGGAGGTGGATTCGGTCACGCGGATTCAGTCTTCGAAATGGCCAATGGCATGCATGGACTCGGGACGGACGCCGCCTGACTCGGCGGGCGCCGCCCGCTGTTTTCTTCTATCGCTTCGGCTCGTAGCC
Source organism: Variovorax sp. MPBD4-3 (assembly GCF_058809745.1). NCBI lineage: Bacteria > Pseudomonadati > Pseudomonadota > Betaproteobacteria > Burkholderiales > Comamonadaceae > Variovorax > Variovorax sp. MPBD4-3. The sequence continues at coordinate 67,048 of NZ_JBXASW010000025.1, read as the reverse complement.
GCAGCACGCTCAGCGCGTGGCTTCGAGCGGAGGGTACGCGGCCGGCAGCGGCGGCAGGCTGGCCGACGGCGACGAGGTGGCGCTGTTGTCAGCCTTCTTCTCGTCCTTGGAGGGAGCGAATTTCTTGAGTTCGTCCTCGGATGCCTCGAGCGTGGGCACCTTGCCGGAGCGCTTGCGGGTGTCCAGCGTGGCGACGAATTCTTCCTCGCTGGGCATCTCGTCGCCTTCGAAGCGGTCCATCAGTTCGCCGTTGAAGAACACGGTCAGGTGGCGTTCCTGCGGTTCCACGCCCTGGCGGCGGATGGTGAAGACGTAGTCCCAACGGTTGTTGTGGAAAACGTCGCTCAGCAGCGAGGTGCCGAGGATTTCGCGCACCTGCTGGCGCGACATGCCGGGCTTGAGCGCCGCGACCTGCTCCTTCGAGACGAAATTGCCCTGCACCACTTCGACTTTGTAAGGAGTGACGGCCGTCAGGGCGTTACGCGTGCGCTCGCTGAAACCGCTGCAGGCACCGAGGCCGAGCGTCGCGGCGATGGCGGCGACCAGCAGCCAGGGACGGCGTTGGAGAATGGCAGGCATGGGAGGAAGGGGGGTAGCGATATGATCGGCCATTGTAGCGGCTGCCCTTTTCAGGGCCTTTGCCGCAGCCAAGGGCGCAGGAATCAACATGGCCAACATCGACGAACTCAAGAATACCGGCCTCAAGGCCACATTGCCGCGGCTGAAGATCCTCGAGATCTTCCAGACCGGCAGCCAGCGGCACATGACCGCGGAAGACGTGTTTCGCGTGCTTCTGAACGAACACTCGGACATCGGCCTGGCCACCGTCTACCGCGTGCTGACCCAGTTCGAGCAGGCCGGCATCCTCGAGCGCAGCCACTTCGAGAGCGGCAAGGCCGTCTACGAACTCAACGAAGGCACCCACCACGACCACCTGATCTGCACCTCGTGCGGCAAGGTCGAGGAGTTCTACGACGCCGAGATCGAACGCCGCCAGCAGATGATCGCCAAGGACAAGGGCTGGATCCTGCAGGACCACGCCATGTCGCTCTACGGCCTCTGCGGGGATTGCGCCAGGAAGCGCTGAACCCGCACCTGTTCCCGCGGCAGGAAGCCAAAGAAAAAAAAGGGGCGCATGCCCCTTTTTTGCTTTCAGTCGTTGTCGCGGGCGTTTTCCATCGCCTTGTGGTGGCGCGCCACGAAATCGGCATAGGTGTCGATGCCGCGCAGCTGCAGGATGGAATTGCGCACAGCCGCTTCGACCAGCACGGCGATGTTCCGCCCGGCCACCACCTGGATGATGACCTTGCGCACCGGGATGCCCAGCACGTCCTGCGTGAGCGGCGCCGAGGGCATGCGTTCGTAGTCGCGCTCGAAGCTGTCGCGGCGCACCAGGTGCACGATGAGCTTGAGCCGCATCTTCCGGCGCACCGCCGTCTCGCCGAAGATCGCGCGGATGTCCAGCAGGCCGATGCCGCGCACTTCGAGCAGGTTCAGCAGCAGGTCGGGGCAGCGCCCCTCGATGGTGTTCTGGTTGATGCGGTAGAGGTCGACCGCGTCGTCGGCCACGAGGCCGTTGCCGCGCGAGATCAGCTCCAGGCCCAGCTCGCTCTTGCCCAGGCCCGACTCCCCCGTGATCATCACGCCCATGCCCAGGATGTCCATGAACACGCCGTGCATCGACGTGCGCTCGGCGAAGTGCTTGGACAGGTAGGCGCGCAGCAGGTCGATCACGAAGGCCGAGGATTCGCGCGTGGCAAAGAGCGGCAGCTGTGCGCGCTCGCAGATCGACAGCAGCTCGTCCGGCGCGGCCTGGCCGTCGGCCAGCACCAGCATCGGCGGCTCCAGCGTGACGATGCGGGCAATGCGGCGGGCGCAGTCTTCCTGGCTGCCGCGCGTCAGGTAGGCCACTTCGCGCGCCCCCAGGATCTGCACGCGGTACGGATGGATGTAGTTGAGGTAGCCGACCAGGTCGGCCGCCGACTGCGCGCGGCTGATGACTTCGGGGTCGAACTGGCGCTCTGACGCCCCGAGACCGGCGAGCCATTCCCAGCGGAGCGACCCGCGGAACTCCTCGAACATGGCATCGGCGCTGATGACGGTCGGCTTCATGCGTTCAGGAGATGGCGCTCACGCACCAGATTTGGGGCAGGCCAGAATACCGCGGAACCGGCTTTGCCGGGCCGCCGGTATTGCCCCCGGTAGGGGGTTGGCGAAGCGACACGAAGTGCGCGAAGCCTGGGGGCGAGCCACAGGTCAGGCGATTTGAGTGGAGTGCCAGCCGGCGATGAGGCCGTGCAGGGCGGCGGCGTCGGTGCTGGACTTGATCTGTTCGCGCAGGCTGGAGTCGCTCAGCAGCTCGGCGATTTCAGAGAGGATTTCGAGGTGCTTCTGCGTGGCCGCTTCGGGCACCAGCAGGAAGATCAGGAGCGCGACGGGCTGTTCGTCGGGGGCGTCGAAGCCGATCGGGTTGGCCAGCTGGAACACGGCGGCCATCGGCGCCTTGAGGCCCTTGATGCGGCCATGGGGAATGGCGACGCCGTGGCCCAGGCCGGTGGAGCCGAGGCGCTCGCGCGCAAACAGGCTGTCGGTGATCAGGGCGCGTCCCAGGCCGTGAAGGCTTTCGAACAGCAGACCTGCTTCTTCGAAAGCACGTTTCTTGCTAGTAGCGTCAACGCTCACAAGCACTTGAGCGGGCGGCAGGATGGACGCGAGGCGATTCATGGTGGGTGCAGAGCGGGGGCGATTATGCACCCGCTTGGTAAAAACCCCCAGTCCCCCTATTTACTTTCTGTCTACACGTGGTCCGCAGGCCTTGTCCGCCCTCTGAGCGAAGGCAATGCCCCAGCGCAATAGTCGGAAAACAAAAAGCCGCCCGAGGGCGGCCTGTGGGGGAGCCGAGGGCTCCGGTTTACATCAGGCGCTTGGGCGCCGCGTGATGGTGGTCCTGCAGGCGATCCTTGTGGCGGACCACCTGGCGGTCGAGCTTGTCGACCAGTTCATCGACCGCAGCGTAGAGATCAGCGTGGCTCGACTCCGCGAACATGTCATTGCCCTTGACGTGAATGTTGCACTCCGCCCTTTGGCGGCGTTCCTTTTCCTTCTGCTTTTCCACCGTGAGGATCACCTTGACATCGACTACCTGGTCGAAATGTCGCGTGATCCGGTCCAGCTTGCTCGTGACGTAAGTGCGCAAGGCAGGTGTGACGTCGAGGTGATGACCGCTGATCGTCAAATTCATGAATGACCTCCTGGAATTGACGGTTGGGGAAATGACCGCACTCCGGAATGGAGCTTGGCCGGCGAAACAGGTGTGTGGGGAAGCGGGGAGAGAAGAAGAGACTGGGTAAGAAGAAGAAATCTGGGAAGGTCGATTCACTATGCCCAAGCTGTCACGCTATTGCAATACCGGAGTTGCCCAAAGCTGCGCGCGCATCGCGTGCTTCCTGCGGCACGCTAGCGAATCAATAGCAGCATCCGCGCGCGGGACAGGCGCCGCGGCGTTTCGATCAAAAATGTTTCAGCAGGAAAGACCCCGAAACCCTGCCGCCGTGAGGGCCAGCGGACGGGCTCAGCGCCAGGCGGCGCGCATGCGGTTTCGCAGGTCGATCACGGCAGCGGGCGGCGGCACGGCCGGCGGCCGCTCAGGTGGCGGCGGCCAGGTCTGCTGCTCGAAGCCCGCGAGGTCGGCATCGGCGATGAAGCGCGTGCGGTTGGCATACAGATGCCGGTCGCCGCGCGCCGACTGCTGCGTGACGTAGAAGCGCTGCGGCACCAGCAGGTGCAGGTGGTCGCGCGCCCGGGTCATCGCCACGTAGAGCAGGCGGCGTTCTTCTTCGAGCTCTTGCGCGCTCTGCGCCACGTCGGCCGGCAGGCAGCCGTCGACCACGTTGATCACATGCACCGAGTTCCACTCCTGCCCCTTGGCCGAATGGATGGTCGAGAGGATCAGGTAGTCCTCGTCGAGCAGCGGCGGACCCGGGCGGTCGCTGGTGGCCTCGGGCGGATCGAGCGTCAGTTCGGTCAGGAAGCGTTCGCGCGACGCGTAGCCGGCGGCCAGCCGCGCAAGCTGCTCGACGTCGGCGCGCCGCACGCCCGAGGTGTCCTCGTACAGCCGCTCCAGGTGCGGCTGGTACCAGGCCATCGCCACCTCCACGTCGGCTGGCCATGCGAGCGCAGGAGAGCGCAGCGCCTCGTAGGCCTTGGCGAAATCGGCCCATTGCTCGCGCGCCGCGGAGGGCGGCACGAAGTCGCGCACGGCCGCCACCGGGTCGGCGGCCTGGTCCATCGCGTCGAGCAGCCGCGTGCCGGTGACGGGCCCGATGCCCGGGATCAGCTGCGTCACGCGAAAGCCCGCCATGCGGCCGCGCGGGTTCTGCGCGAAACGCAGCACCGCGAGCAGGTCCTTCACATGCGAGGCCTCGAGAAACTTGAGCCCGCCGAACTTCACGAACGGGATGTTGCGCCGCGCCAGCTCGAGCTCGAGCGCCGCGCTGTGCGACGAGGTGCGAAACAGCACCGCCTGCGACTTCAGCGCCAGCCCGCCCTCGCGGTGCGCCAGCACCTTGTCGGCCACCCAGCGCGCCTGCTCCGCCTCGTCGGGCACGAGCACCAGCAGCGGCTTGCCGGCCGATGGCTTGTCGGTCCAGAGCGTCTTGGCGTGCCGCTCGGCCGCCTGCGCGATGACGCGGTTCGAGGCGTCGAGGATCGGCTGCGTCGAGCGGTAGTTGCGCTCCAGCGTGACCACGCGTGCGTCCTGAGTGAACTGCGACGGGAAGTCGAGGATGTTGCGCACCGTGGCGCCCCTGAACGAATAGATCGACTGCGCGTCGTCCCCCACCACCGTCACGCCGCGCCCGTCGGGCTTAAGCGCCAGCAGGATCGAGGCCTGCAGCAGGTTGGTGTCCTGGTACTCGTCGACCAGCACATGGTCGAAGCGCGCGCCGACGTGCGCGGCCAGCGCGGGCTCGGCGACCATGCCGGCCCAGTAGAGCAGCAGGTCGTCGTAGTCGAGCACGTTCTGCTGCTGCTTGGCCTCGACGTAGGCGCCGAACAGCTTCTTCAGCTCGGCCTCCCATTCGCCGCACCACGGGAACGACTCCCGCAGCACCTCGGCCAGCGGCGCGCGCGTGTTCACGCAGCGCGAGTAGATCGACAGGCAGGTGCCCTTGCGCGGAAAGCGGTTGACGGTGGAAGACAGGCCCAGCTCGTGGCGCGCCAGCCCCATCAGGTCTTCGGCGTCGCCGCGGTCGTGGATGGTGAAGTTCTCGTCCAGCCCGATCTGCGCGGCGTACTCGCGCAGCAGCCGCGCGCCGATGCCGTGGAAGGTGCCTGCCCACGGCAGCGAGGGCGGCGCCTCCGACTTCAGGCCCAGCACCTTCGCCAGCACCTGGCCGGCGCGCCGCCCCATTTCCTGCGCGGCGCGGCGCGAGAAGGTCAGCAGCAGCAGGCGCTGCGGATCCACCCCGCCGGCAATCAGGTGCGCGACGCGGTGCGCCAGCGTGCTGGTCTTGCCCGACCCTGCGCCGGCGATGACGAGCAGCGGCCGCTCGTCGCGCTCGGCGATGGCCGCTCCCACCCCGTGCTCGACCGCCGCGCGCTGCGCGTCGTTGAGCGTGGCCAGCGCGGCGGCCAGGCGCTCGGCCTGGGTCTTCGGGGCGGTGGAAAGAACGGGGAGCGCAGCGGTCTGCATGGGCACGACTTTACTGTATGCCCGTCCAGTCCAGCCACCTTGCTGCCATGTGGCCAGTGACATAATCGCGCCTCGCTGCAACCGGAGACTCTCCCCATGGAAACCGCCCCGTCTCGGCAGCTTTCAACTCCCTTTCACTGACGCGTTTTCCTCACGCACGTCGGGCCCGGGAATTGAAAGCGCCCCTCCCTCGCCCATCGTCCAGTCACCCCCGGGAGTGAGCCAATGCTCAACATCTTTACGCTCGCCAACGGCCGCCTCGTCCAGGAAGAGATCGAGGCGCTCGAAGAGCTTTCCAAGTTCCAGCCGATCTGGGTCGACCTCGAATCGCCCACGCTCGAAGAGAAGCGCTGGATCAAGCAGTACTACGGCCTGTCCATCCCCGAAGACGCGATGGACGAGGACATCGAGGAATCCGCCCGCTTCTACGAGGAAGACAACGGCGAGCTGCACATCCGCTCCGACTTCCTGATCGACGACGACGAGAACCCGCGCACCGTGCGCGTCGCTTTCATCCTGAACCAGCACAACACCGACCTGCGCAGCCGCGGCGTGCTGTTCTCGATCCACGACGAGGACGTGCCCGTGTTCCGCCTGCTGCGCATGCGCGCGCGCCGCGCACCGGGGCTGATCGAGGACGCCAAGGAAGTGATGCTCAAGCTGTTCGACGCCGACGCCGAGTATTCGGCCGACACGCTCGAGAACATCTACGACGAGCTCGAAGTGGCCGGCAAGAAGGTGCTCTCGGGCAACGTGAGCGACGAGCTGGCCGGCGAGGTGCTCGGCGCCATCGCGCGGCAGGAAGACTTGAACGGCCGCATCCGCCGCAACGTGATGGACACGCGCCGCGCGGTCAGCTTCATGATGCGCAGCAAGATGCTCAACGCCGAGCAGTTCGAAGAGGCGCGCCAGATCCTGCGCGACATCGAGTCGCTGGACAACCACACGGCCTTCCTGTTCGACAAGATCAACTTCCTGATGGATGCGACCGTCGGTTTCATCAACATCAACCAGAACAAGACCATCAAGATCTTCTCGGTGGCCAGCGTGGCGCTGCTGCCGCCCACGCTGATCGCCAGCATCTACGGCATGAACTTCAAGTTCATGCCGGAGCTCGACTGGGCCATGGGCTATCCGTATGCCATCGTGCTGATGGCGGCCAGCGCGCTGGTGCCGATGTGGTACTTCCGCCGGCGCGGCTGGCTCAAGTAGCCGCGCCACTACCCGCGTCTTGCGCGGGCAGCGTGGCCAGCCACGCGCCCACCAGCGCGAGGCTGTAGCGGCTCGCCACCTCCACCACGAAGCGCGCGAAGTCGCCATGCGCGGCATCGTCGGCGCGGTCCGAAATCGTGCGCATCGCGGCAAACGGCACGCCGTAGTCGTGACACACCTGCGCCATCGCAGCGCCTTCCATCTCGACCGCGAGCGCATCGGGCAGCTCGCGCTGCAAGGCCTCGCTCTCCGCGGTGGTGGAGACGAAGCGGTCGCCGCTCACCAGCAGGCCGCGATGCACCCCGGGCTGCCGGAGGCTGAATTCATCCACGGCCTGCTGGCCGACCAAGGCCCCGGGGTCGCGCAGCACGTCGGCCGCCACGGCCGCCAGCGCGTTGCCGATGGCAGCATCGGCCGCGAAGCGCGCCATGCCCATCAGCGGCACCTCGTGCTTCGGGAAAAGCGGCGAGGCGTCCATGTCGTGCTGCAGCAGTTCGGTGGCCACGACCACGTCGCCCACCTTCACGCCCGGCGCCAATCCACCCGCCACGCCGGTGAACACGATGGCCCGCACGCCGAAGCGCTCCAGCAGCACCGTGGCCGTCACCGCCGCCGCGACCTTGCCGATGCGCGACAGCACCGCGACCACCGGCTGGCCCTGCAGATGGCCCACCCAGAAGTCGCGCCCCGCCACGCGCACACGCTGCTCGTCGGGCATCTGCGCAAGCAGGGCACTCAGTTCCTCGTGCATGGCAGCGACGATGGCGATGGGCGCGCGCGGCAAAAAACTCAAGACATTTCTCTTTCCAGAAACACCGCGGAACCGGCTATGCCGGGCCGCAGGTGTTGCCCCCAGCAGCCTGGGGGGTTACTTGATATCCACACCATAGAAAGTGTGGCGCCCGAAGGGGCTCAGCTTGAAGTCGACCACTTCCTTGCGCACCGGCTTCAACTGCACCGCATGCGCGATGGTGAACCACGGCGCCTGCTCCTTGAAGATGACCTGAGCCTTCTTGTAGAGCGCATCGCGGTCGGCCTGCTTGGTCGCGCTCTTGGCCTTCACCACGAGGTCTTCGTAAGGCTGATAGCAGAACTTCGAGATGTTGCTGCCGCTGGCCGACTTGGCCGATGCGCAGCCCAGCAGCGTGTAGAGGAAGTTGTCCGGGTCGCCGTTGTCGCCGGTCCAGCCCAGCATGCCCATCTGGTGCTCGCCGGCCTGCAGACGCTTGCGGTACTCGCCCCACTCGAAGCTCTTGATCTCTGCCTTGACGTTGATCTTGGCCAGGTCGGCCTGCATCAGTTCGGCGATGCGCTTGGCGTTCGGGTTGTACGGGCGCTGCACCGGCATGGCCCACAGGTCGGTCGAGAAGCCGTCGGGGTAGCCGGCCTGCGCCAGCAGCTTCTTCGCGGCTTCGGGGTCGTACGGGTCATCCTTCACCGCGTCGTTGTAGGACCACATGGTCGGCGGAATCGGGTTCTTCGCAGCCACGCCGGTCGTGAGGTACACACCGTCGATGATGGCCTTCTTGTTGATCGCCATGTTGATGGCCTTGCGCACACGCACGTCGTCGAAGGGCTTCTTCGTCGTGTTGTACGAGAGGTAGCCCACATTCAGGCCGGGCTGCTCCAGCACCTGCACGTTGGGGTCCTTGCGGATCGCGTCGAGGTCGGCAGGGTTCGGGTACGGCATGACGTGGCACTCGCCCTTCTGCAGCTTGGCCCAGCGCACCGAGGCATCGGGCGTGATGGCAAACACGAGGTCGTCGATCTTGGCCTTGCCGCCCCAGTACTGCGGGAAGGCCTTGAAGCGGATGATCGCGTCCTTCTGGTACTGCACCAGGTAGAACGGACCGGTGCCGATCGGGTCCTGGTCGACCTTCTCGGGCGTGCCGGCCTTCAGCATGGCAATGGCGTATTCCTTCGACTGGATGCCCGCGTACTGCATCGCCAGGTTCGCGAGGAAAGGCGCCTCGGGCTGGTTGAGCACGATCTTCACCGTGTAGTCGTCGATGCGGTCCACCGTCTTCAGCAGCTTGGGCATGCCCATGTCGTTGAAGTACGAGTGGTTCTGGCTCGTGACCTTGAAGAAGGGATCGCTCTCCTTCCACTGGCGCTCGAGCATGAAGATGAAGTCGTCGGCGTTGAAGTCGCGCGTGGGCTTGAAGCTCTTGCTCGTGTTGTGCCACTTCACGCCCTTGCGCAGGTGGAAGGTGTAGACCGTGCCGTCGGCGGAGATGTCCCACTTCTCGGCCAGGCCCGGCACGACCTTGGTGCCGCCGCGCTCGAACTCGACGATGGTGTTGTAGACCTGCGTGGTCACGTCGAACGAGGTGCCGGTGGTGTTCATGCCCGGATAGAAATTCTCCGGGCTGCCTTCCGAGCAATACACCAGCGTCTTGGCTGACACCGCGCCGCAGGCCAGGGTAAGGGCCGCAATCGCTGTCGGTGCCAGGAGCGCCAGGCTTCGTGAGCGGCGCGAAACGGTGGGCTGGGTCTTCATTTGGACTCCTTGGGACACGGTTGAAAAAGCAGGTTGCTAGGGATTCGTCGCCATCGCGATGGCGGCCGGCGGAACATCGGCGCGCACGAGCGGCGCGCCTTCGAGAAACTTCTCCGAGAAATGGCACGCCACCAGCCGATCGTCGAGCAGGCGGGGCAGCGGGCGTTCTTCGCGGCAGCGCGGCGCCACGTGCGGGCAGCGCGTGCTGAACACGCAACCGGCAGGCGGGTTCAGCGGCGAAGGCAGTTCGCCCTTGAGCACGATGCGCTGGCTGCTGAGCCCCGGCGTCGAAGCCAGCAGCGCCTGCGTGTACGGATGCAGCGGCCGCGCGAAGATGCGCGACTTCGGCCCCTGCTCCACCGCATGGCCGAGGTACATCACGAGCACGTCGTGCGCGATGTGCCGCACCACGCCGAGGTCGTGCGAGATGAAGAGATACGCCAGCCCCAGCTCGGCCTGCAGGTCGGCCAGCAGGTTCAGCACCTGGGCCTGGATCGACACGTCGAGCGCCGACACCGGCTCGTCGGCCACCAGCAGGCGCGGGTTCAGCATCAGCGCACGCGCAATGGCGATGCGCTGGCGCTGGCCGCCGGAGAACATGTGCGGATAGCGGTTGGCGTACTCGGGCCGCAGGCCCACGCGCGCCAGCATCTCGCGCGCCTTGGCTGCGCGCTCGGGCTTGCCCATGGTGGTGTTGATGGCCAGCGGGTCCTCGAGCACCGCCGAGATCTTCTTGCGCGGATTGAGCGAGCCGTACGGGTTCTGGAACACCAGCTGCACGGCCTGTCGCAGCTCGCGCTTGCGCTCGGGCGGAGGGTTCACCGCGTCGGCGCCCACCAGCGTGAGCTGGCCCGCCGTCGGCTTCTCGATCAGCGCGACCATGCGCGCGAGCGTCGACTTGCCGCAGCCCGACTCGCCGACCACCGCCAGCGTGCGCCCGCGCTCGATGCGGAACGAGATGTCGCCCACCGCGCGCAGGTGCGACGGCGCGCGGAACATGCCGCGGCGGATGTCGTAGGTGCGCTGCAGATGGGTCGCCTCGACGACCACTTCGTTCGAGGTACCGGCCGATGCTTCGCTCATGGCAGCACCTCGTCGGCCGTTCGCCGCTTCGGCGGATCGCTTTCGATGGCCGCCTTGCGCCCCGGTTCGCCGAGCGGAAAGTGGCATCGCACTTCCGCGCCCTGCCATTCGCGCAGCGCCGGCCGCACATGGCAGGCGCGCTCGGTGACGTAGCCGCAGCGCGGCGCGAACAGGCAGCCCGCCGGCCGGTCGTGCACGCCCGGCACCATGCCGCTGATGGTGGCGAGCCGGCCCTCGGGCGCGACGCGTTCGGGCAAAGCCGCGAGCAGGGCCTCGGTGTAGGGGTGCTGCGGCGATGCGAAGAGCCGGTCGACGCGCTGGTGCTCCATCACCTGGCCCGCATACATCACCGCGATGCGCTGCGCCATCTCGCTCACCACGCCCATGTTGTGCGTGATGAGCACCAGCGCCATGCCGCGCTCCCTCTGCAGGTCGCGCAGCAGGTCGAGGATCTGCGCCTGGATGGTCACGTCGAGCGCGGTGGTCGGCTCGTCGGCGATCAGCAGGCGCGGGTTGCAGGCAATGGCCATCGCGATCATCACGCGCTGGTTCATGCCGCCGGAGAGCTGGTGCGGATAGCTGCCCAGGCGCGACGACGCGGCGGGAATGCCGACCTGTTCGAGCAGCTCCGTCGCGCGGCGCTTCGCATCGCGCTTGTCGAGCTTCAGGTGCAGCCGCAATGTCTCCATCAGCTGGAAGCCGATGGTGAAGCAGGGGTTGAGGCTGGTGGTCGGCTCCTGGAAGATCATGGCCACTTCCTTGCCGACCAGCGAGCGCCGCGCCTTGTCGGAAATGCCCAGCAGTTCCTTGCCGGCAAAGCGCATGTGCTCCGCGCGCACGCGGCCCGGAAAGCCGACCAGGCCCATCAGCGCCATCATCGTGACGCTCTTGCCCGAGCCCGATTCGCCGACGATGCCGAGCACCTCGCCCTCCTCGAGCGTGAGGCTCACGCCATCGACCGCGTGCAGCACGCCGCCTTGCGTGGGGAACTCGACGTGCAGGTCCTTGATGTCAAGCAAAGGCATATCAGTGGCTCCGTCCCGAAAGGCCTGTTCCAGAAACACCGCGGAACCGGCTTTGCCGGGCCGCTGGTGTTGCCCCCTGCAAGGGGGTAGGAGGCCACACGAAGTGGGCAAGCCTGGGGGGTGTGCTTCATGCTAGCGCTTGAGCTTGGGGTCGAGCGCGTCTCGCAAGCCGTCGCCCAGCAGGTTGAAAGCCAGCACGGCCATCAGGATCGCCAGGCCCGGGAAGGTGACGACCCACCAGGCGCGCAGCACGAACTCGCGCGCGTCGGCCAGCATGGTTCCCCACTCGGGCGACGGTGGCTGCGCGCCGAGCCCCAGGAAGCCGAGCGCCGCCGCGTCGAGGATGGCCGTGGAGATGCCGAGCGAGGCCTGCACGATCAGCGGCGCGGCGCAGTTGGGCAGCACCTCGCGGAACATCAGGCGCAGCGTGCCCGCGCCGCTCACGCGTGCGGCGGTCACGTAGTCGCGCGAGACCTCGGCGATGACCGCCGCGCGCGTGATGCGCACATAGTGCGGCAGCACCACGATGGCCACCGCAAGCATCGCGTTGACCAGCCCCGGCCCGAGGATGGCGACGATCACGATGGCCAGCAGCAGGCTCGGCAGCGTGAGCACGATGTCCATGAGCCGCATGATCGCGATCTCGAGCACGCCACGGAAGAAGCCCGCGATGAGCCCGAGCACCACGCCCGCGACCACCGATATCGCCACCACCGCCACGCCGATCGACAGCGAAAGCCGCGCGCCGTGCATGAGCCGCGAAAGAATGTCGCGCCCGATGGCGTCGGTGCCCAGCAGGTAGCTCATGGAGCCGCCCTGCTGCCATGCCGGCGGCAGCAGGAAGACGGCGCTGTTGGTTTCGTTGGGCGCATGCGGCGCGATCCACGGCGCGAACAGCGCGACCAGCAGCAGGAAGACGATGGTGGCCAGCCCGATGACCGCGCCGCGGTTGGCCGAGAAGGCCGTCCAGAACTCGCGCCAGGGCCCGGGAGGGGCGGTGCTTTTCGCACCGTTGGAAATGGTTTGTGTCGAGGCCATGAGCTCAGCGCCGGATGCGCGGGTTGATGACGCCATAGGCCACGTCGACGAGCAGGTTCACCAGCATCACGATGCCGCCGAGCAGCAGCATGCCGCCCTGCAGCACCGGGTAGTCGCGCCGGCCGATGGCCTCGATGAGCCACTTGCCGACGCCCGGCCACGAGAAGATGGTCTCGGTGAGGATGGCGCCGGTGAACAGCACGCCCACCTGCAGGCCGATCACGGTCACCACCGGAATGAGCGCATTGCGCAGCGCGTGCAGCCCGACCACGCGAAAGCGCGACAGGCCCTTGGCGCGCGCGGTGCGGATGTAGTCCTCGCCCAGCACCTCGAGCATGGCCGAGCGCGTCATGCGCGCGATCACCGCGAGCGGCACGGTGCCGAGCACGACCGCCGGCAATATCAGGTGATGCAGGGCCGACCAGAACGCGCCGGTGTCGCCGGCGCGCAGCGAGTCGATCAGCAGGAACCCGGTCTCGGGCTCGATGTAGTACTGCACCGCGATGCGCCCCGACACCGGCGTCCATCCGAGCTGCACCGAGAAGAACAGGATCAGCAGCAGCCCCCACCAGAAGATCGGCATCGAGTAGCCGGTGAGCGACGTGGCCATCACGCCGTGGTCGAAGATGGAGTTGCGCCGCACCGCCGCCAGGATGCCGGCCGGCAGGCCCAGCAGCAGCGCGAAGAGAATCGCGCAGACCGCGAGCTCGACGGTGGCCGGGAAGAGCGCGAGGAACTCGCTCATCACCGTGTCCTGCGTGATGAGCGACTTGCCCAGGTCGCCGTGCAGCACGCGGGCGATGTAGATGCCGTACTGCACGATCACCGGCTTGTCGAAGCCGTAGGCGGTGCGCAGCTCGGCGTGGCGCGCGGGGTCGATGCCGCGCTCGCCGGCCATCGTCTCGATGGGGTCGCCGGGTACGAGCCGGATGAGAAAGAAGGCGAGCAGCGTCATGCCGATGAAGGTCGGCACCAGCAAGCTCACGCGGGTCAGGATGAATCGAAACATCGACCCGCGAATATGCAAGATCGATGCCGTGGCCCTACCCGGGCCGAACCCTTACTTTCTGGCGTCGCGCAACTCGCGGCGCAGGATCTTGCCGACCGGCGTCTTCGGCATGTCGGTACGAAACTCTACGATTCGCGGCTGCTTGTAACCCGTAAGGTTTGCCCGGCAGTATTCGCGCACCTGCGCCTCGGTGAGCGACGGGTCTTTCTTCACGATCACGAGCTTCACGGCCTCGCCGGTCTTCTCGTCGGGCACGCCGACCGCCGCGCATTCGAGCACGCCCGGAATCAGTGCCACCACGTCTTCCACCTCGTTCGGGTACACGTTGAAGCCCGACACCAGGATCATGTCCTTCTTGCGGTCGACCACCTTGAAGTAGCCGCGCTCGTCGACCACGCCGATGTCGCCGCTCTTGAAGTAGCCGTCGGGCGTCATGACCTTGGCGGTCTCGTCGGGACGCTGCCAGTAGCCGGCCATCACCTGCGGGCCCTTGATCGCGATTTCGCCGCGCTCGCCCATGGGCACTTCGTTGCCTTCGTCGTCGAGCAGCTTGAGCCATGTGCTCGGCAGCGGCAGGCCGATGGTGCCGGTGTAGGCGGTGCTGTTGGTCGGGTTGCAGGTGGTCGACGGCGAGGTCTCCGAGAGGCCGTAGCCCTCGCAGATGGGGCAGCCGGTCTTCTCGAGCCAGAGCTTGGCCACCGCGGCCTGCACGGCCATGCCGCCGCCCACCGAGATCTTCAGGTTCTTCCAATTGACGGTGTTGAAGTCGGGGTGGTTCGCCAGGCCGTTGAACAGCGTGTTGACGGCCGGGAAGCTGTGGATCGTGTGCTTCGACAGTTCCTTCAGCACGGCGGGGATGTCGCGCGGATTCGGGATCAGGATCAGCTTGCCGCCCGTGCGCATGCTCAGCATCATGCCGACCGTGAACGCGAAGATGTGATACAGCGGCAGCGCGCACACGCCCGTGGGCTGCTCGTTGGCCGGCACCTTGGCCATGGCCGGCTCGTTCCAGGCTTCGGACTGCAGCACGTTGGCGATCACGTTGCGATGCAGCAGCACCGCGCCCTTCGACACGCCGGTGGTGCCGCCGGTGTACTGCAGCACGGCCACGTCGTCGGGGCCGATGGCCGCCGGCTTGAGCGAGCCGCTCGCGCCCTTGTCGAGCGCGTCGTTGAAGCGCACCGCGCCGGGCAGGCTGAAGTGGGGCACCAGCTTCTTGACGTTGCGCACCACGTAGTTGACCAGCGCGCCCTTCAGGAAGCCGAGGCGGTCGCCCATGGAGGCCAGCACGATGTGCTTGATCGGCGTGGACGCGATGCACTGCTGCAGCGTGGTGCCGAAGTTCTCCATGATGACGATGGCCTTCGCGCCCGAGTCCTTGAGCTGGTGCTCGAGTTCGCGCGGCGTGTAGAGCGGGTTCACGTTGACCAGGATCAGGCCGGCGCGCAGGATGGCCGCGACCGCGATCGGGTACTGCGGGCAGTTGGGCATCATCGCGGCGACGCGGTCGCCCTTCACCAGGCCCAGTCCCTGCAGGTAGGCCGCGAAGGCCTTGCTCTGCCTGTCGGTCTCGCCGTAGCTGATGTCCTTGCCCATGAAGCTGTAGGCCGTGCGGTCGGCGTACTTGGAAAAGCTCTCTTCCATGAGCGCAACCAGCGAGGGGTAGTGCGATGCATCGATATCTGCGGGCACACCCTGCGGGTAGCTGCTGAGCCAGGGACGATCGGTCATTGGATTTGTCTCCTCCGGGGGTCGGACTGTTGAAAACGAAAACGGCGCACGAAGCGGCGCCGAGAGGAAGCGCGCCGCTCGGCGCGGCACGGACCCGGGCCTATTCGATGGCCTTGCCCATATCTTCCACTACTTTCTTGGCATCCCCAAAGACCATCATGGTCTTGTCCATGTAGAACAGTTCGTTGTCCAGGCCCGCATAGCCGGCGGCCATGGAGCGCTTGTTCACGATGACGGTCTTGGCCTTGTAGGCCTCCAGGATGGGCATGCCGTAGATCGGGCTGCCCTTGGTGTGCGCGGCGGGGTTCACCACGTCGTTGGCGCCCAGGATGATCGCCACGTCGGCCTGGCCGAATTCGCCGTTGATGTCCTCCATCTCGAACACCTGGTCGTAGGGCACCTCGGCCTCGGCCAGCAGCACGTTCATGTGGCCGGGCATGCGGCCGGCCACCGGGTGGATGGCGTACTTCACGGTGATGCCCTTGTCGGTGAGCTTCTGCGCGAGCTCCTTCACCGCATGCTGCGCGCGCGCCACCGCCAGGCCGTAGCCCGGCACGATCACCACCGTCTCGGCGTTGCCCAGCACGAAGGCCGCGTCGTCGGCGCTGCCGGTCTTCACCGGGCGCTGCTCCTTGGCCGCGCCGCCGGTGGTGGCCGCCTCGCCGCCGAAGCCGCCCAGGATCACGTTGAAGAACGAGCGGTTCATGGCCTTGCACATGATGTAGCTCAGGATGGCGCCCGAGGAGCCCACCAGCGAGCCCGCCACGATCAGCATCGCGTTGTTCAGGCTGAAGCCGATGCCCGCGGCCGCCCAGCCCGAGTAGCTGTTGAGCATCGACACCACCACAGGCATGTCGGCCCCGCCGATCGGGATGATGATGAGCACGCCCATCACGAAGGCCAGCGCCAGCATCGCGAAGAACGCGCCCCAGCTCTCGGTGGCCACGAACAGCAGGCCCAGTGCGATGGTCAACAGGCCCAGCACCAGGTTGAGCATGTGCTGGCCCTTGAACTGCACCGGCGCGCCCTGGAACAGGCGGAACTTGTACTTGCCCGACAGCTTGCCGAAGGCGATGACCGAGCCGCTGAAGGTGATGGCGCCGATGGCCGCGCCCAGGAACAGTTCGAGCCGGTTGCCGTACGGAATGGCGTAGCGCACGAAGCCGTCCAGCACCACGGCGCCGTCGGGCGTCTGCGCGCCGATGAGCGCGGCCACGGGCGCGGCCGTGATGCCGAAGGCCCAGGGCTCGGCCACCGCGGCCACGCCGATGAACACCGCCGCCAGGCCGATCATGCTGTGCATGAAGGCGACCAGCTCGGGCATCTTGGTCATCTCGACCTTGTTGGCCATGAAGGCGCCCAGCCCGCCGCCGACGACCACGGCCGCCAGCACCCAGCCGATGCCGGTGGCGAAGTTCACGCCGAGCGAGCGCGTCAGCCCGTGGATCAGCGCGATGGTCGTCAGCACGGCGATCGCCATGCCGGTCATGCCGAAGATGTTGCCGCGGATCGAGGTGGTGGGATGGGACAGCCCCTTCAGGGCCTGGATGAAGCAGACGCTGGCCACCAGGTACAGCAGCGTGACGAGGTTCATGCTCACTTGGCGGCTCCCTCTTCGGCCTTGGGGGCGCTCTTCTTTTCTTTCTTCTTGAACATCTCCAGCATGCGCCGCGTGACCAGGAAGCCGCCGAAGACGTTCACCGCGGCCAGCGCCACGGCCAGCACGCCCATGGTCTTGCCCAGCGGCGTGGTGGTGAGCGCGGCCGCCAGCATGGCGCCCACGATGACGATGGCCGAGATCGCGTTGGTCACGGCCATCAGCGGCGTGTGCAGCGCGGGCGTGACGGTCCACACCACGTGGTAGCCCACGTAGATGGCCAGCACGAAGATGATCAGGTTGATGACGGTATGGGATACGGGATCCATTTGCTCTTCTCCTCGCGTGTTCGCTGGCTTACTTGCGGGTGACCTGGCCGTCCTGCGTCATGCGGCAGGCGGCGACGATGTCGTCCTCGAGGTCGATCTTCAGCGCGCCCTCCTTGGTGACGATGAGCTTGAGGAAGTCGAGCACGTTGCGCGCATAGAGCGCCGATGCGTCGGCCGCCACGAGCGCCGCGAGGTTGGTCTCGCCCACGATGGTCACGCCGTGCTTGACCACCGTCTTGTCGGCTTCCGACAGCGGGCAGTTGCCGCCCACGCCATCGGCGCCCTTGCCTGCGGCGATGTCCACGATCACCGAACCCGGCTTCATGGCCTTGACCATGTCCTCGGTGATGAGCGTGGGCGCGGCGCGACCGGGGATGAGCGCGGTGCTGATGACGATGTCGGCCAGCGCCACGCGCTTGGCCACCTCGACCTGCTGGCGCGCCAGCCAGCTCGCGGGCATGGGCTTGGCGTAGCCGCCGACGCCGACGGCGGCTTCCTTTTCTTCATCGGTGTCGTAGGAGACTTCGATGAACTTGCCGCCCAGCGATTCGATCTGCTCTTTCACGCTCGGGCGCACGTCGGAGGCCTCGATGACGGCGCCCAGGCGCTTGGCCGTGGCAATGGCCTGCAGGCCCGCGACGCCGACGCCCAGGATGACGACGCGCGCGGCCTTCACGGTGCCGGCCGCCGTCATGAGCATGGGGAAGAAGCGCTGGTATTTGTCGGCCGCGATCATCACGGCCTTGTAGCCGGCGATGTTGGCCTGAGAAGAGAGCACGTCCATGCTCTGGGCGCGCGTGGTGCGCGGCGCGGCTTCCAGCGCGAAGGCGGTGACGCCGGCCGCGGCCAGGCGCTGCAGGCCGGCCGCATCGAATGGATTGAGCATGCCGATGACGACGGCGCCGGACTTGAGCAGCGCGGTCTCGTCGTCGGTGGGTGTGCGCACCTTGAGCACCATGTCGGCGCCGAAGGCGCCGGCCCGGTCGGTGATCTCCGCGCCCGCGGCCTGGTACGCCGCATCGGTCACGCTGGCTGCAACGCCGGCCCCGGACTGCACGCGCACCGTGTGCCCCGAGGCCGAAAGTTTCTTCACCGTCTCGGGTGTCACGGCCACTCGGGTTTCGCCAGCCAGTGTCTCGGCAGGCACGCCTATCAGCATAGAGTTCTCCTCAGAGCAAAGGGGGCACACGGAATGCGGGCAGAGCTTACAGCAAGATTACAGCCCGCCGTTGTCGCGCAGATTCCCTTCCCGCTTCTTTTGGAAGGCCTGTGTTTGCTGGCCTAGCAGCTATTCAATTGATAGCAAATTCGGGTATTCGATAGCCTGCATATGGCACTCGGATCGACCTGGACACCACGGCAAGCCTGCGGCAACACCTTGAATTAACAAGTTCGCTAACAAGTCAATAGAACCGATTATTTAAAACCCGATATCTGCATTTAAAAGTAGCTAATTGTTATTAGATCGATTTATAAAAATCAGAATAGCGTGCATTAGTTGCATCCCTATTTTTCTCGCGCCAGTGCCCGGTGGATAGACTGCGCCTCCTATCGCCAGCTCATGGAGGCTGGCGAAGGGAGGAAAAAGAGGGATGGAATGCGTATTGCTGTACTCGACGATGGCCCCGACCAACGCAGGCTGATCAACCAAACCATGGTGGCGCTCGGCCATGAGTGCCATACGTTCACTGCAGGAAAGGTGCTGCTGCAGTCGCTGCGCCGGCAAACCTTCGACCTGCTCATACTAGACTGGAACCTGCCCGACATGGCGGGCCCCGAAGTGGTGAAGAGCATCCGGGTCGATCTCAAGAGCCGGCTGCCCATCCTGTTCGTGACCGACCGTCGCGACGAGGACGACATGATCGAGGGGCTCAACGCCGGCGCGGACGACTTCATGGCCAGGCCCATCAGGGCGGGCGAGCTCGAAGCCCGCGTCAATGCGCTGTTTCGCCGCTCCTACCCCGCCCGCCACGAGCCCGAACTGGTGTTCGGTCCCTATCACTTCTATCCGCCTTCACGGGTACTGAAAGTGCATGGCAAGGAGGTCGAACTGAAGAACCGCGAGTACGAACTGGCGCTGTTCCTGTTCCAGAACATCGGGCGGCTGCTGTCGCGCGAGCACCTGCACGAAGCCGTGTGGGGGCTGGGCATCGAGGCGCTGTCGCGCTCGCTCGACACGCATGTCTCGCGCCTGCGCACCAAGCTCGACCTGCGCCCTTCCAATGGCTTCCTGCTGCTGGCCATATACGGGTTGGGATACCGCCTCGAGACGATCGACGCGGACAGCGTGCTCAAGATCGGAAGCGCACGCTCACAGGCCTGCGGGGAATCTATGCCCCGCTGAAGTCTCCAAAGGTCTTTGGTCATATCGAAGCGAGACGAATGAAACCCATGATCAGGCTGCTGCTCGCCGCCATGCTGTCCTGGAGCTGGATCGGTCCGGCCGCCGCCCAGGAGGTGGAGGCCGGCGACATGGTGCGAGGCGGCATGCAGGCGATCCAGATGATCGACCAGGCCAAGACCGGCGAACTCTGGGACGGCGCCACGGCCGCCACCCGCAAGCGCGTGACGCGCGCCGAATTCATCGACCAGGTCGCCAGCAGCCGTGCGCCACTCGGCGCGCCGCGCATGCGAACATGGGTCGCGGTCAACCGCCAGGTCGTGGCCGACCCCGACCACGACACCGACGGCCAATATGTCAGCATCGAATACGAAACCCGCTTCGCCAACCGCCCCGACAGCACGCTGCGCGAACTCGTGAGCTTTCACCTCGACCGCGACCGCATGTGGCGCTTCAGCGGCTACGTGCTGCGCTAGAACACAACAAGGACAAGAAAAGATGGCTGCCGCCACGCGCTGGAAACCCAATGTCACCGTGGCTGCGGTGATCGAACGCGACGGGCGCTTCCTGCTCGTCGAAGAACAGGCCGGCGACGGCCTGAGGCTCAACACGCCCGCCGGCCACCTCGACCCCGGCGAATCGCCGGCCGAGGGCTGCGTGCGCGAAACGCTCGAGGAAACCGCTCACCACTTCACGCCCACGGCGCTGGTCGGCATCTACATGGCGCGCTCCCGTCCGCTGGCCGAGCGCGGCGAAGACGTGACCTACATGCGCTTCTGCTTCACCGGCACGCTGGGCGCCTTCGAGGCGGGCCGCGCGTTGGACGACGGCATCGTGCGCACGCTCTGGATGACGCCGGACGAAATCCGCGCCAGCGTGGCGCGGCATCGCACCCCGCTGCTGCTGCAGTGCGTGGAAGACTACCTCGCCGGCAAGCGCTACCCGCTCGAACTCGTGCAGGTCGACGAATCGGTGCGCTCGGCTCCCTGAATCAGACGATGACGCCGCCGCCCAGGCAGCGTTCGCCGTCGTACAGCACGGCCGACTGGCCCGGCGTCACGGCCCATTGCGCCTCGCCGAAGCGCAGGCTGAACGCCGCCGCATTGCCGCCGTCGCCCGCCCCCATCTCGCAGGCCGCGTCGGCCTGGCGGTAGCGCGCCTTCGAGCCGTAGCTCCCGGCGACGGGCGCCTCGCCCGACACCCAGCTCGCATCGTCCGCCTTCAGTTCCGACGACAGCAGCCACGGATGGTCATGCCCCTGCACCACCCACAGCGTGTTTTTCTCGACGTCCTTGCGCGCCACGAACCAGGGCGAATGGTCGCCCGAGCCCCTCTGAGCGCCCTTCTCCTTCACGCCGCCGATGCCCAGCCCCTGCCGCTGCCCCAGCGTGTAGAAGCTCAGCCCCTGGTGCTCGCCCAGCTTGCGGCCGCGGTCGTCCTTGATCGGGCCCGGCTCCTTGGAGATGTAGCGGTTGAGGAAATCGCGGAAAGGCCGCTCGCCGATGAAGCAGATGCCGGTCGAGTCTTTTTTCTTCGCATTGGGCAGGCCGATTTCCTCGGCGATGCGGCGCACCTCGGTCTTGTGCAGTTCGCCCACCGGGAACAGCGTCTTCGACAGCTGGGCCTGGTTCAGGCGGTGCAGGAAGTAGCTCTGGTCCTTCGACGGGTCGAGCCCCTTCAGCAGCTCGTGCTTGCCGGTGGCCTCGTTCAGGCGAACACGCGCGTAATGCCCGGTGGCGATCTTCTCGGCGCCCAGCCGCATGGCATGGTCGAGAAACGCCTTGAACTTGATCTCGGCATTGCAAAGCACGTCGGGGTTGGGCGTGCGGCCCGCCTTGTATTCGCGCAGGAACTCGGCGAACACGCGGTCCTTGTAGTCGGCTGCGAAGTTGACGTGCTCGATCTCGATGCCCAGCACGTCTGCCACGCTGGCCGCATCCACGAAGTCGATGTTCGACGAGCAGTATTCGCTGTCGTCGTCGTCTTCCCAGTTCTTCATGAAGATGCCGACCACCTCGTGCCCCTGCTGCTTGAGCAGGTGCGCCGTCACCGCGGAGTCCACCCCGCCGCTCAGTCCCACCACGATCCGTTGCTTTGCCATAAGCCCGCCATTGTCCCAGCCTCGCGTTAGGGGCTCCCGGTGTGTGGGAAATCGGGAAAACCCGTGTCGCCGGCTTGTCAGCTGCCGCTGCGCGATGCGAAAGGCCGGCGCTAAAGTGCCGCAAAAGCACAGCGGAGACAAGACGCATGGCCACCCCCTTCCCCGCCGCCCGGTCCGGCAACGACACCCCCTGGACGCGCAACTACCCGCCCGGCATGCGCTGGGACGCCGAGCTGCCCGTCAAGCCGGTGCAGCAGATGCTCGACGAAGCCGTCGCGCGCTGGCCCGACCATTCGGCCGTGGAGTTCATGGGCCAGGCCATCACCTACCGCCAGCTCGGCGCGGCCGTCGAGCGTGCCGCCAAGGGCCTGCAGGACCTGGGCGTGAAGCCCGGCGTGCATGTGGGGCTGTACCTGCCGAACACGCCCCACTACCCGATCGCCTTCTTCGCCGTGCTGAAAGCCGGCGGCACGGTGGTGAACTACTCGCCGCTCGACGCCGAGCGCGTGCTGGCCCACAAGATCGAGGACAGCCGCACCGACATCCTCATCACGCTCGACCTCGTCAACCTGTATCCGCAGATGGCGCGCCTGCTCGACAGCTCGCGCCTGCGCAAGCTGGTGGTCGGCAGCCTCGGCGACTACGGCGCCGCGGGCGACAAGGTGCAGGCCCAATTGCAGGGCGCCGGCCAGATCGCGCCCGTGCCCACCGACGACCGCCATCTTCGCTTCACCGACCTGCTCAAGAGCGAAGGCACGCACCAGACGCACCCGCTCGGTGACCTGGCCGAGGAAATCGTCGTGCTGCAGTACACCGGCGGCACCACCGGCCTGCCCAAGGGCGCGATGCTCACGCACGCCAACCTCACGTCGGCCTCGGCGCAGTACTACGAGTCGACCAGGGGCGATCCGCCGATCCTCGACGAGGGCAGCGAGCGCTTCCTGGTCGTGCTGCCGCTCTTCCACATCTTCGCGCTCAGCGCCGCCATGCTGCTCGGCGTTCGCCTGGGCGCCGCGCTGGTGCTGCACACGCGCTTCGACGTGGATGCGGTGATGAACGAGCTGGCCGCCAGCAGGATCAGCGTGTTTCCCGGCGTGCCGACGATGTACACCGCCATCCTCTCGCACCCCAAGGCGAAGGAGATGGACCTGCGCTCGCTCAAGTTCTGCGGCTCCGGCGGCGCGCCGCTGCCGGTGGAGGTGGAGCAGCGCTTCTTCGAACTCACCGGCTGCCACCTCAACGAAGGCTGGGGCATGACCGAGACCTCGCCCGTGGGCACCTTCACGCCCGCGCGCGGCGTTCGCAAGGCAGGCTCGTGCGGCATGCCGCTGCCGCAGGTGCGCATCAAGCTGGTGAGCCTGGACGATCCGTCGAAGGACGTCACCGCGTTCGGCGAAGCGGGCGAGCTCTGCATCAAGGGTCCGAACGTGATGAAGGGCTACTGGAACAACCCCAAGGCCACCGCCGAGTCGATGACGCCCGACGGCTACTTCCGCAGCGGCGACGTCGCGAAGATGGACGCCGACGGCTATTTCTACATCGTCGACCGCACCAAGGACATGCTGCTGTGCGGCGGCTACAACGTCTATCCGCGCGTGCTGGAAGAAGCGGTGTACGAGCACCCCGCCGTGGCAGAGGTCTGCGTGATCGGCATTCCCGACGAATACCGCGGCCAGTCGCCCAAGGCCTTCGTGAAGCTGAAGGAAGGCGCGGGCGAGCTGACGCTCGATGCGCTCAAGGCCTTCCTGAAAGACCGCCTCGGCAAGCACGAGATGATCGGCGCGCTGGAGATTCGCGCGGAACTGCCCAAGACCGCCGTGGGCAAGCTCTCGAAGAAGGACCTCGTGGACGAGGAAGCCCGCAAGCGGGTCTGAGCCCCGGGGCTACTGCTTCGCCGTCTGGCCGAAGGCCGCGGCGAGCAGCTCGTAGGAGCGCAGCCGGGCAGCGTGGTCGAACACCTGCGAAGTGATCATGAGTTCGTCGGCGCCTGTGCGCGCGACGAACGCTTCCACGCCCTTCTTCACCGTCTCGACCGAGCCGACCGCGGAGCACGACAGCACCGAGTCGAGCAATGCGTTTTCCGCGGGGCCGACCTTCTGGCGGTAGTTCTCGACCGGCGGCGGCAGGCGGCCGGGCCGCCCGCTGCGCAGGTTCACGAAGGCCTGCTGCCACGAGGTGGCGCGGAACTCGGCCTCCTCGTCGGTGTCGGCCGCGAACACGTTGAAGCCCAGCATCACGTACGGCTTGCTCAGCTGCGCCGACGGCTTGAAGGTCTCGCGGTAGATCTGGATGGCCTGCATGATCTGCTGCGGCGCGAAGTGCGAGGCAAAGGCATACGGCAGCCCCAGGTGCGCCGCCAGCTGCGCGCCGAAGGTGCTGGAGCCGAGGATCCACACCGGCACCTCAAGCCCCGCGCCGGGCACCGCGCGCACCGCCTGCTGCGGGTTCTTCGACATGAAGTCCATCAGCTCGATCACGTCCTGCGGGAACTGGTCGGAATCCGATTCGAGGTTGCGGCGCAGCGCCCGCGCGGTGCGCTGGTCGGAGCCGGGCGCGCGGCCCAGGCCCAGGTCGACGCGCCCCGGGTACAGCGACTCGAGGGTGCCGAACTGCTCGGCGATCACCAGCGGCGAGTGGTTCGGCAGCATCACGCCGCCGGCGCCGATGCGGATGGTGGACGTGCCCGCGCCCACGTACGACAGCAACACCGCCGTGGCCGCGCTCGCGATGCCCGGCATGCCGTGGTGCTCGGCCAGCCAGTAGCGCGTGTAGCCGAGCTTCTCGCCATGCTGCGCCAGCGAGAGCGAGTTGCGGAACGACTGCGCGGCGTCGCTGCCCTCGGTGATCGGGGAGAGGTCGAGGATCGATAACGGAATCATGGCTCGATCATGGCGCGAACCGCCCAACGCCGTCGCGGGAGGGGCTATTCGGTTTGGTATAGCGTGGTCACGCTTGCGAAGTCCCGGCCGTTCTGCTCCACGTTCACCTGGAACGGCACGCTCTCGCCCGGCGCGATGGCCGGCAGGTTTTCCACCAGCTTGAAGCCCGTGAGCTGCCCGCCGCGGTCGCGCAGGCTCACCCACAGCCGCACCTTGCCGACGATGCCGTTGCCCGGGTTCTTCACGCTGCCCGTCACTTCCACGCTCTTGTAGGTGAAGCGCTGGGTGAAGTTCAGCAGCACGCTGCCGGTCTGGGCCTTGGTGCCCGTCACGCGCACTTCCAGCGGCTTGCGCGGGCCCGGCATGGCGGCGCGGCGCATCGGCTTCCACTCGATGCGGGTCTCGGTCAGCTTCTCCATGTCTTCCGGTTCGAGGAAGATGGGAAAGCGCTCGCCGGGATACAGGTAGGCCAGCCCCGAGATGTTGGTCGTGCCGCGCGCCTTGCTGCCGCTGAAGCGCGAGATCACGCCGCCCGGCGCCAGCACGATCGCGTCGGCGCTGCGGTTCACCAGCTCGGTCAGGAACAGCCGCTGCTGGATGTTGTTGCGCCCGTCGATCAGCGGCAGCAGCTCCAGCTGCCTGGCGTCGAAGCGCTCGCTGTCGCTGGCCAGCAGGTCGTCGGTGCCCAGCCGCAGTTCGGGGTTGAAGTTCTCCGGTCCGCCGGTGGCGCGGATCACGCGGTCGGCGCTCAGCACCGGCGTGCGCGCGCCTGAAGCCCCGACGACGCTGTAGCCGATGCGGTAGTCCCAAGCCGCGACCGCAGCCGCACGGCCGAAGCGGGCGATGCTGACGTCCACCGAGGTCTGCGCGCCCGGCTGGATCTCGTTGGCCTGCCCGTAGCCGTGGCCGATGCCGATCACCTGGCCGGCGTCGTCGTACAGCGTGGCCAGCACCTCGATGCCGCCGATCTCCACGCCGTCGGTGCGCGCATTGGCGACGCGGCCCACAAGCCGCACGCGCTCGCCCTGCTGCACCAGCCGCACGCGCGAGAAGGTCATGCGCGGCCCCTCGGTGGCGCTGTAGGGCTCGGCCAGTTTCTGCACGCGCAGCTCCTGCCGCGTGATGTTCTTGCCGCTGGGCATGTCGATGAGCGCAGGCGCGCTTTCGCCGGGCTGCAGCACCGACACCGGCAGCATCTCGCTGCGCTCGTCGAGCCGCGAGTCGCCGTCGTAGTAGATGGCGCGCACGCCGGCACGCGAAAGCGGCTTGCCGGTCTCGTTGCGCGCCACCACCAGCAGCTTGGGCAGGGCCGAGCTGCCGGTGCCCACCAGCACCTGGCGCGGCTCGCCGAGCTTCAGCCCGTCGGGCGGAATGGTGCGGTCGATCGCGGCCACCGCAGCGGGCCGCGCATCGGGCGACGGCTTGCCGGAGCCGATCAACAGCCCCACGATGCGCCCCACCAGCACCACGCCGAGCACCGCGATCACGCCGATGCCGATCTTGCGCAGCATCAGTTTCTGCTTGAGCGCCTCCTCGGCCGCGAGCCGCCGGCCGGCCTCGTTCTTCACCTGGTCGAGCACGCGCTCCAGCCGGTCGGACACGTTGTCCTCGACCAGCGTGACCGAGCCGCAGTGCTCGCAGGTGTATTCGTTGAGGCCCGTGCGCTTGAGCACGCTGCTGCCGCATTCGCCGCACCTGAGCGTCTGGAGGTCGATGGTCATGAATTGCTCCCGGGTTCTTTTTCTTGATTGCCTGCCTGCGCGGCGCCGCTACCAGTCGAACGCGGCCGCCAGCCCTTCCGCCGCCGCGGCACCGCCGAGCAGCGGTGCCAGCCGTTCGACCAGCCGCGCGCGGTACAGCGGATTGACGGAATCGTCGTCCAGGAAGATGTCGTCGCCGGCTTCCTCCCAGACCTGGCCCATGGTGCCGAGGCACGCGGCCATCTCGAGGATGTCGGCAAAGATCGGTTCGTCGTCCTGCCACGCGCCCGCGCCGTGGAAGGCGAACTGTATCGCGCCGGTGCGCAGGTCGAAGATGAACGGGTCCGCGCCCTGGTCGGCCACCACCAGCCAATGGTCGGGCCAGCCGGACAGTCGCTCGCCGGTGATGCCGTGCCAGCGGTAGCCGGCCTGCAGCTGCCACAGGCGCGCGAGCGGCGGGATACTGAAATCGTTGCCGGCGGTCGGGATCGAGAGGCCCGCGTGGCCCACGCGCTCGTTGATCCAGTCGCCCAGCGGGCCGACCTGCGCATAGAAAGCCTCGATGGCGGGCGGCAGCGCGATGTCGCCGCGCCAGTGCTCGGCCGCGGACTGCGGCGCCAGCGCGCCGTGGGGAGCCAGGGCCGCTCGGGCCTGTTCGATCGATGCCACGTGTGTTGTTCTCCGTTCAGTTACTGCAGGCGGCGCGCAAGGCGGCGCGCAGCGATTCCACGTCGCCCGGCGCGACCTCGCGCACGCCAGGCAGGGCCGAGAGGCCGCAGGCGGTCGAGGCCACCACCGGCACGCCGGCCGCCACCGCGCGCAAGACCGCGCGCGGCGCATGCTCGATGTGCGCCGGCAGCACGACCACGCTGGCGCCCGCCAGCGCGTCGCCCCGCCAGTTCATGTGCTCGACCTGCGCAATGCCTTGCCAGAGCCGCGCGTCGCTCGACGGCGCGCCCAGCACGCGCAGGCGGCACGGCCAGCCTTGCAGCGCGGCGGCGAGTTCGCGCGCGCCCTTGCGGGCCAGTGCGCTTGCCGCGAACACGACGAGGGGCGGGGCGGCGCGCCCACCGGCAATGGCCTTGGCCTGGGGCAGCACCCAGTCGAGCCGCACCACCTCGGCCCGTGGCGCAAGCCGCTCGATCCGTGCCGCGGCCTGCGCATGCGGCGTGACCACGGCCACCGCGCGTGCAAGGGCCTGCGCCTCGGCCCGCGCCAGCGCGGGGTCGGCGCGGAAGTCGCGCAGCGTTTCATCGCCGGGCCAGCGGTGCGCGGCGGCATCGAGCCGGCGTTCGATCTCGGCCATCGGCAATGCGCCGGCCAGCACGGTGACGCGGCGTCCGTCAAGCGCGCCAATGCGCTGCAGATGCGGCAGCAGCGATTGTTCGACCACCAGTTGCGTGTGCGCCGGCTTCAGCCGCGCGGCGAATGCCAGCGCGAGCCAGCGCTGCCCGTCGATCAGGCTCGCCTGCCGCCGCCCCGCGTGCCGCGCCCAGAGCCGCTGCCACAGCGCCCGCCGCAGGCTCACGGCCCACAGCGCTTGCGTGGCCTGCGTGCCTTGCGCGACGGCTTCGCGCTGCCAGCCGGTCGCGGGCCGACGCCAGAACGCGAGCCGCAGCGGCACGGGCTGCATGCGCTCAGCCTGCGGATGCGCGGCGTGCAGGTAGCGCGCGAACTCCGGCGTCCAGCCGTCCACCAGCACGGCGGTGCGCCCCTGCGGTTCAATGTCGACGCGGGGGCGGTGGCGAAAGCACGCGGCCTGGTCGCAGCTCAGGCAGCCGCGAGCCAGAGGCAATGCGGCTGGCACATCCACTGCGTTCGCACGCCGCAGCACGAGCGGCGCAGCAGCCGCCGTGAGCGGGGAACGCGCGCGGATGCGCAACACCAGTTCGCTGTCGGTCAGCTCCACTTCGAGCCGCCATGCGTGCCTGGCGCGCAGCTTGAGATCGACGTAGTTCCAGAACACGGTCGCATCGATCGCATCGCCATCGGCGTCGCCGGCCTGCTCGATGCGCGCCGTATGCCCGTGGCGCTCGACCAGCTCGAAACCCGCGCGCGCGGCGACCGTCGCCAGCGCATTCGACAACTGGCAGAGGCCGCCGGCCAGCGTCGGCACCACGCAGCCGCCGCGCAATTCGCGCCCGACCACGAAGCCGCGCCAGGCAGCGGGCCGCCCGAGCTGCCGCCAGAAGCTCAGCAGCTCGCCCGCCGGCACCTCGACCGCGTCGAAGGCGCGCCGCGCCACGCGCAGGTTCTGCACCTTGCCGGCCACCAGCGGAAATTCATCGGCGCGGCCGTCGGACCAGAGGGGCGTGCGGTGTTGCGCAATGACGGGCGCATCGGACAGCGCGTGACTGCCGCGCTGCCAGCGCCGGGCCGAAGGCCGCAGCGCCTCGCGCACTGCATGGGCCGTGGCCAGCAGCCGCGAGCGCAGCCAGAAATCGATGGCGTCGATGCGGCGCGGCGGCTGCCAGGCCTGCACGCTCACGCGGAGGGGCCTCGCTTGCGCCATTGGCCGAGGTCGGCTTCGATGCGCTCGTTGATGTCGCCGCTCCAATTCGCGCCGAAGCCCACGGCGCGCAGCAGCTCGACGATGCGGCGGCCGACGACGACGGTGTTGGCTTCGCGCTGGTCGATCTCGGGGATCATGCCGCCGCTGAACGCCAGGTGCAGCCGGCCGGTACGCACCGCCGTGTCGAGGTCCTGCGAGTGATAGAAGCAGCAGCCGCGGATGCCCGACGACAGGCGCCCCGCGGCGCGCCATTGCTCGCGCACGTCGTCATGCCCGTCGGCCAGCGTGTTGCCGGCGCGGTGCAGCGCGATGATCTTCTCGGCGCGCAACTGCGCGAACACGGCTTCGAGCCGGTCGTACTCGGTCTGCGCGGGCCAGCCCGCCTCGGCGGCGCGCTTGGCGGCGCATGCGCGCGCGGCCTCGGCCTTGATCCATGCACGGTCTTCGCCCGTGAGCTCGTCGGGGTCCAGATACTCGTCGGTGATCATCCATTCGACGTCGGCATCGGGATAGAAGCCGCACCACACGAGATCGTGGATGCGTCCGCGCGTGTCTTCGGGGTCGAGAGTAAGGGCCATGCGTGAGGGGTTGCCACCTTGGCGGCGAAGGATCGTGCTTTCGTTTTTCCTGGCAGGAGCGCTTGGCATTTTCGCCCGAGTGCACCACCATGGCGCATTAATGCGAAAGCATGACGTCTCGCGGCCCGCCCTTCCGCACCACACCATCATGCGGGATGCCCAGCGGCAAGGCAATGCGCCTTTTGGCGGAGGCGGCAGCTATGCTCCGCGCCTTCATGCAAGAGCACCAGCCCGCCATCGACCTGCCGCCCATCGACGAACTGCTCCCGGACCAATGGACTTCGGGCGCACCGCAGGCCACCGAGCGCGCACCGAAGTCGCCCGCCGATCGGCTCGGCTGGCTGATCGCGCTCACGGTGCTGGCCTTCTTCGCGGTCTTCGGCTTCCAGGCCATGACCTGGGCGCTCGCCGGCGGCTGGCAATGGCTCTGGATGCTGGTCGGCCTGCCGGTGTTCGCAATGTTCTCAGTGCTGACCGTGGTGTTCGTCTGCACCTCGCTGCGCGAGCGGTGCCGCGTGCGCGTGGCGCTGGCGGACATCCGGCTGGAGCGCGGCGAGGGCCTGCGCATCGGCGAGCCGCTCGAACTGCGGCTGCGCGCGACGGTGCCCGCTGCCCGCCAGGGCGAACGCACGAGGGCGCCGGAGCGGCTCACGCTGCGCCTGATGAAGCGCGTCGACGCCTCGCTGCCCGACACCTGCTGCGACGAGACCGCCGTGCATTGCGAGGACGCGCAAGCGGCGCGGCTGCTTTACACGGGCACGCTGTGCGCGCGGCCGGGGGATGGCGCGGCCGCGCGGTGGTTCGTCACGGTCCACGAGACGGGCGCAGTTGACGCCGCGCCCTTCCTCGTCGCCCCGCTGCGGCTGCTGTCTGCCCGCTGAATCAGCGCTGCTGCTGCCCGGCAGCCGTGGCGATGGCCTTCAGCACCACCTCGGTCGACCGCACGCGGCCCATGCGCGGGAACACCTGCTGGTTCGCGAAGTCGTGCGGCTCGGCCGCGAGCGAGGTCATCGCGTCTTCCACGAACACCAGTTCGTAGCCACGGTCGAAGGCCGCACGCGCTGTCGACTCGACGCCGAAGTTGGTCGCGATGCCGCTCATCAGCAGCGTCCTGATGCCGCGGCGGCGCAATTGCTGGTCGAGGTCGGTGCCGTAGAAAGCGCCCCACTGTCGCTTGGTGATCCGCACGTCGGCGGCCTGCACTCCGAGCTCGGGCACCAGTTCGGAGAACTCGGGCGGCGGCACGGGCGATCCGGCCGGCCGGCTGATGGAGGCATCCGCCGGCAGGCTCAACAGCGCGTTGACGTCCACCCTTACCCAGACCACGGTGCCGCCCGCCTCGCGCAGGCTGTCGGCAATGCGCTTGCCGCGCTGCACCACGTCGGCGGCGGCATGCGGCGCAAGCTGCCGGGCGACGTTGCTGTTCTGCAGATCGATGGAGATG
This sequence comes from Variovorax sp. MPBD4-3, assembly GCF_058809745.1. Taxonomy (NCBI): domain Bacteria; kingdom Pseudomonadati; phylum Pseudomonadota; class Betaproteobacteria; order Burkholderiales; family Comamonadaceae; genus Variovorax; species Variovorax sp. MPBD4-3. Next base: position 36,277 of record NZ_JBXASW010000025.1, on the reverse strand, counting down.
AGTGCAGTTTGGCCGGGGTTGATGTCTAGATGTTGGATTTGCATGCAGGCCATGATACGGACGCCGTATGAGCCCGCCATGAGCGTCGCCATATGCAAAAAAGCCGGCCCATGCATCTGCATGGTCCGGCTTTTTATCGAAAGATGCCCACCGAAGCGGGCATGCTGCCGAAGATTACAGCGGCAGGGCGTCGCCGTGCGCAGCGGCACGGGCTGCTGCGCGCACCGCGGCGCGGTCCACGGTGCTGGCGACCACGGGGGCCACGCCCGAAGAAGCGCCTTCGGCGTAGGGGTCGGCGCTGTGCGCGGCGGCAACGGCGTCGGCACGGACGGCAGCGCGGCTGGTGTTCGACACGAACACCTGGGCCGGGCCGGCGTTGGCACCGGTGGCGTAGGGGTTGGCGCTGTGTGCGGCCACGACGGCCTGGCTGGCGACGTCGGCGCGGCTGGCGGCCGAAGTCAGCTGATGCACGCCTTCATAGGTTTCGGCGTGGGCGGCACCGGCGGCGGCCAGCAGGGCGATGGAGATGGCGGAGAGGAGCTTCGAGGCGGTCATTTGGATGTCCTTCAATTGGTTCGGTTCTTGTTTCTTGGTCTGGATCAGCTGAAGGGCTGGTCCATGGGAAGAATTGTGCGCCGATATCTAAGTAAAAACCCTTAGCAAACGGAACCGCGGTGTTCACACGGTGGAAACAATCACCGCTCCGAAAAGGAGAAAACGGCTTGTCGTAGAGTGCCGGGATGAGCGCGCAGCCCCCCTCCTCCATCCTTCCGCCCCAAGCTCCCTGGGACGGTCCGGACACCGTGTTCGACGCGCTGGCGGGCGCCTGGGCCCTGGCGCGAACCATCGAGGGCCAGGCCACCATGACCGGCAGCGCGGTGTTCACGGAAATCGCCCAGGACATGCTCAAGTACCGCGAGGAAGGCCGCATACGGCTGGCCGACGGCAAGGAATTCGACGGGCATCGCGAATACCTCTTCGAGCGCGCGCCGGGCGGCTTCGTGGTGCACTTCGCCGAAACCCCGCCGCGCCTGTTCCACGCCATCGGCATCGCGCGCGACGGCACGGCGCTCGCCGGCTCGGCCATGCACCTGTGCACGCCAGACACCTACGACAGCAGCTACCGCTTCCTGCCGGACGGCTCGTTCGAGATCCGGCACACGGTGCGCGGCCCCCGCAAGGACTACCTGTCGGCCACGGTCTTCACCCGTCAGGGCGCGCGGCCCGGCTGAAGAAGACGATCAGTCGCGGTCGAGCCGCCAGCCCGGCATGCCGCGCATCACCGTCTGCACGAGCATCGCGCAGATGCCGCACTTGATGAGGTCGCCGGGAATGAAGACCAGCATCGCCAGCGCGGCCTGCGACAGCGACATGTGGGCGATCAGCGAAAGCCCGACGATGCCGAAGGCGTAGACCACGCCGATGCCGCCGACCACCGACGCCAGGAAGGCCGCCGCCAGCAGCCCCATGCCGGTGGCGCCGGCCATGCGCCGCATCGCCAGGCGCATCAGCAGGCCGCAGGCGAAGGCACCGAACATCCAGCCGAAGAGAAAGCCGCCGGCCGGCGCCACGAACACGCTCAGCCCGCCACGGCCGCCCGGCAGCAGCGGCAGCCCGAGCGCCACGGCCAGCAGGAACAGCGCGATGGCCAGGAAGCCTCGGCGCGGGCCCAGCAGGCAGCCCGCGAGCATCACGCCCAGCGACTGCAGTGTGATCGGCACGCCGAAAGGCAGGTCGATCTTCGGGATCAGGCCGAACACCGCCATCAGCGCCGCGAACAGCGCGATGTAAGACAGTGAGCGGGACGAACTGAGGGAGCCGGTGGTGGTCATGGCGGTCGGTCGCAATCGAAGAAAAAAAGAAGGGGCTCGGTCAGCGGCCGAGCCGTGCGGCCAGCGCGTCGGCCACGCGCTCGGCGGTCTGCAGGGTGCGGATGGTCAGCGGCGCCAGCAGCCGCAGGCCGCCGCCGTGGCCCGCGCGGGCGCGGTAGGCGTCGTCCAGGCGCTGCCATTGCACATAGAAATTTTCGGCGAAGCGCAGCATCAGGCCAAGGCCGAGCGCGATCCGCTCGGTCGGCACACCCACGCGCTGCAGCGGATGCAGCACCGCTTCGAGCACCGCCAGCAGGTCTTCGAAGCGCGTGGTCAGCGTCAGCATCAGCGCCAGCGTGGCCGCGCTCGCGAGCCGCAGCGCGCTGGCCACGCCCAGCGGGGTCGTCCCCATGGCCCAGTGGAAGCCGATGATCAGCGCCCCCGCGATCGCCACGCCGAGCAGCATGCGCACGCGGCGCCACGCAGGCGGCCCGAGCGACGCGAAGATGCCCAGCACCACCACGCAGGCCACGGCCAGCGTCAAAGGCCGCTCGACCAGCACCAGCAGCGTGCCGCACACCGACAGCACCGCGAGCTTGGCCCACGCCGCGATCGCGTGCATCCACGTCGGCTGTTCCGAATAAAGGCTACGCACGGCGCCCCCGCTCCAGCGCGGCGCGCTCGCGAACGTTCTCTGCATAGGCTTCGCACACCTCGCGGCCCGGCCCGTCGGCACGCACCTTGCCCTGGTCGAGCCACAGCACGCGCTCGAAGTCGTGGACTTGTTCGAGCAGGTGCGTGGAAACGACGATCTGGTGGCCGCCGTCTTCGAGCTGCGCGGCCAGCCGCGCCTGGCTCAGCAGGTCGAGGCTGGCGAAGGGCTCGTCCAGAAGCAGCGTGGCGGGCTCGCTGATCTGCAAGGCCAGCAGGCACACCTGCTGGCGCTGCCCCTGGCTCAGTTCGCCGACCGCGCGCGCGGCCCAGGCCTCGAGCCCGCGCCGGGCGAGGAACTCGCGCGCCTGCTGCCGCGCCGCCTGGCGCGTCTCGCCGCGTGCCGTGAGGCTGAAGGCCAGTTCCTCGGCCACGGTGGGAAAGATGATCTGGTCGTCGGGGTTCTGGAACATCAGCCCGACGTGTTTCGACAGTTGCTTGCGGTCGGCCTGCGTATCGAGGCCGTGCACGGTCACGCGCCCCTGCTGCGGCTGGTCGAGCCCGCTGATCAGCCGGAACAGGCTGCTCTTGCCGGCCCCGTTGTCGCCGATCAGCCCGATGCGCGCTTCCTGCAGGCTCAGCGTGAGCCCTTCGAAGACATGCTGGTTGCCGCGCACCAGCGTCACCGCGTCGAGGCGGATGCTGTGCGTGGACATGGGTTCTGGCGGGGTCGGCTGCGGCAAGGGGCGCCCACTGTACTCGAACCTACCCGAACCCGCCCTGGCGGCAGGCAGGCGGCTCAGGGCGTGGCGGGGAAGAGCCCGTTGATCTCGCCCACCGACAGCATGCCCTCGCCCATCGCGTCGAACCGGCCCTGCGCGAAGGCTTCGCCGGCGATGCGCCCCACGAGCCCCAGCGCCGATTGCAGCGGGCCGCAGCCCAGGCTGATGCGCCTCGCGCCGGCACGCGCAAGTTCGCCGGCCGGCGCGGCGCCTGCATGGCCGGCATACACGTTCAAGGGCAGTCGCACGGCATCGGCCAGTTCAGCGATCTCCTCGGGGCTGGACATGCCGGGCACGAAGATGCCGTCCGCGCCCGCCGCCGCGTAGAGCCGCGCGCGGCGCAGCGCCTCGCCGAAGCGCGCCGCCGGGTCGTCCCAGGGCACGAAGTAGGCGTCGGTGCGCGCGTTGATGAAGAAGCGCGCGTCGAGCTTGCGGATGGCGGCGATGCGCTCGCACAGCACCTCCGGCGGCGCCAGCTCGCGCGTGCCCGGCTGCGTGCCGTCCTCGATGTTGATGCCGGCCGCACCCATGTCGACCAGCGCGCCGGCCACGTCGCGCACCGCTTGCGTGCTGTCGCCGAAGCCGCGTTCGATGTCCACGCTGACCGGCACGCCGGCCACGCGGCAGATGCGCGCGCAGGCCGCGACGAGCTCGCCGGCGGGCATGCGCTCGCCGTCCGCATACCCAAGCGACCAGGCCATGCCGGCGCTGGTGGTGCCGATGGCTGCCGCGCCCGCGCGCTCGACGATGCGGGCGCTGACGGCATCCCAGGCGTTGACGAGAACCAGCGGGGCGGGGCCCTCGTGCAGGCGATGAAAGGCATCCGTCTTGTGTTGTCGTTGCGCGTCGCTGGCTCGCATGGTCATTCGTCCGGGAAGTCGTGGAATGACCCGAGCGTAGGCAAGGCGCGCCGCCGCGGCTTGGAGAAAACTGCTATTTCACGCCGTACCGGCGGGCGGCCCGCAGCGCCGCCAGGCTCACCAGCACGCCGAAGCCCACGTAGAACGCCGGCGCGATCTTGCTGCCCGTGGCCGTGATGAGCCAGGCGCTGATGAAGGGCGCAAAGCCGCCGAAGATCGCCACGCCGAAGCTGTAGCTGACCGACAGGCCGGTGCCGCGCGTGGCCGCCGGGAACAGCTCGGACATGGCCGCGGAGATGGGGCCCCAGTAGGCGGAGGCCACCACGCCCATGGCGGTTAGCGCCACCATCAGCGCCGGCACCGACGGATGGTTCACCAGCAGGTAGAACAGCGGCACGATCATCACGAGCATGACCAGCGCCGCGCCGCGCATGATGGCCAGGCGCCCCACCCGGTCCGACAGGCTGCCGAACACCGGCACCAGCGCGAACTGCAGCACGCCGAACCAGAAGGTGCCGGCGAAGGCCATCGACGGCGGCAGGCCCAGCTGGCGCACCGCGAAGGTCGGCATGAACAGGCCCGTGTAGGCCACGATGGTCGCGAGGATGATGAGCCCCATGGCCGCCAGCGTGCGCCCGCGCTGGTCCACCAGCGTGGTGCGTACCGGCGTGGCTTCCTGGGCCGCGCGCTTGAACTCCAGGCCTTCGTCCAGGTGGCGGCGGATGTACAGGCCGGCCGGCCCGATCAGCAGGCCGAAGAAGAACGGAATGCGCCAGCCCCAGGACAGCAACTGCTCGGGCGTGAGCAGCGTGTTGAGCCCCATGCCGAAGCCCGCCGCCAGGAAGGTGGTGATGCCCTGGCTCGCGAACTGCCAGCTCGAGAAGAAGCCGCGCCGCCGCGGATCCTGCTCGGCCAGCAGCGCGGTGGCGCTGCCGAACTCGCCGCCGGCAGCAAAGCCCTGCAGCAGCCGCGCGAGGATCACGAGCCCCGGCGCCCACAGCCCGATCTGCGCAAAGGTCGGCGAAACCGCGATCAGCAGCGTGCCGAGCAGCATGAGCGCCATCGACAGCGTCAGCGCGTTCTTGCGCCCCCTGGCGTCGGCATAGGCGCCGAGCACCAGCGAGCCGACCGGGCGCATCACGAAGGTCACGCCGAAGGTGCCCAGCGTGATGAGCAGCGACACGGTGTCGTTCTCCGCGGGGAAGAACAGCTTGGAGATGGTCACGGCGAGGAAGCCGTAGATCACGATCTCGAACCACTCCAGCGCATTGCCGATGGAAATGGCGGTGATGACCCGCAGCGTGCTCTGCCGGGAAGCAGGCTCGGCGGGTTCGGATAGCTCGGCGGCGCGTGGGGCGAGTGTGCTCATGGTGCTTCGTGCTCCAGGGATGGTTGAACTGCAAGGTCCGCGCCCGTCTCGGGCCGGACGCCGAAGTGATGCAGCACGTTGCGCAGCACCCCTTCGAAACAGGGATCGACGCCGAGCACCCAGCTCGCGCCCACGGCGCCGGCGTTGAACACGCGGCCGCCCCGGGGGCGTTCCCAATAGATCATCTCGGCCGAGAGTCCGTCGAGCGACTCGGTCACGTTCGAGAAGTAGTCGAGGTAGGCGTCGAGCCGGCCCGGCCGGTGGCGGCGCCCCTGCGCGATGACCTCGATGCCGCGCTGCGGCTCGGGCAACTGCTGGCCGGCCGGCAGCGCGTGCGTCATGCGGCACAGCGTCGCCACGCTCAGGTCCCACTCGTGGCCGATGGCGCGCGGCAGGCCGCCGCCCGGCGCATGGCCGAAGGTCGCGCCGTCGGTCAGGCCCAGCGCATTCGGCTGCGTGAACAGGAAGTGCCGCGGCTGCGTGGCGTGGTACACGCCGAAATCGCCGCCGTCGGCAAAGGCCCAGCCCGCCGACTCGAGCCCGATGATCTCGGCGCACGAGCGCCCGGCCTGCCTGAAATGGCCGCCGCGCGCCCAGTCCTGCGAGTGGTACTGCTCGCCGTAGGGGCCGGCGGGCGGGCGCACCTTGGCGGCCTCCTCGCTGTCCAGGTCGTTCGCGCCGAGCACCTTGCGCTGCTCCATCACCGTGCCCTCTTCGTTGTAGCTCACGCGCAGGTACATGGTGTTGCCCGACAGAACGATGGCCGTGCCGCCGCCGCACAGGTAGTCGTCGAGCCCGTCGCAGGCCGGCAGCGACCAGTACTCGCTGTGGCCGTTGACGATCACGGTCTTGTAGGCCGTCAGCAGGCCCGGGTCGCGGTGCAGGTCGAGGTCGCTCACCACGTCGTAGTCGTAGCCGGCCTGGTCCAGCCACACATGCAGCCGGCGCTCCAGCCGGGTCCACTGGCTGAAGCCCGCGTCGGCGGGGTCGTACAGCGCGTTGGGGCTGGCGTTGGGCCAGGGCATGCGCAGGCCCACCTGGTAGGTCGGCTGGCCGCCGCGGTGGTAGGTGTAGCTGCAGTAGGCCGGGGCCTCGGGATGGCTGTTCTCCAGGCCCGCCGAACGCCGCGGCCACACGGGATCGCCGGCCGTGTTCTTCGCGAAGGGCGTGCTGGCATAGGCCAGCCAGCTGTTGGTGGCGCAAAGCACCAGCACCGGCGCGGGAGCCCGGTGCGCGGCGCGGCGCACGATGAAGGCGATGTCGTATTCGGCGGGCTCGCCGTCCAGCAGGTAGCGCACGCGGCCCACGTACACGCCGGACTTCGCATCCGGCGGAATGCGCAAGGCATGGCTCTCGGGCCAGCGGCAGTCGTACAGGTCGTCGCTCGCCAGCCGCAGGCCGTGGCCGCGCGTGGGGTCGGCCAGCGGGTCGTAGCTGTCGTCGGAGAATTCGTTCACCCGCTGTGGCTCGAAGGCCGGGCCGACGATCATCCAGGTGCCGTGGTTGACGATGCGTCCGGTGCGCTGGTGGCCGCTGGCGTCGGCCACGGTGTCTCCGCGCTCCTCGCGCAGCGGCCAGCAGGCCAGCACCGTGCGACCGCGCGGCGTGTGCAGGCCGCGGTCGGCGAAACGCGCGCGCACTTCGGCCGGCTGCAGCGCATGCGAATAGATCGCGGGCATGACGATGTCGCCCTCCAGGAACGCATCCGCCAGGCCGTCGATGCCGCTGCCGCCCAGGCGCAGCGGCGCACGGCCCGGCTGCATCGGGCCGGTCCACCGGCCCCGCGCGACCGCTTCGCCGTCGATCCACAGCACCGTCTGCTCGCCGTCCCATGTGGCGACGAGGTGGTGCCAGCGCTTGGCCCGCAGCGCGCCGCCCGCGAGCTGGCCCTGCGCACGGAACGCGCCGCCGTCGCCCAGGTAGAACACTGCGCGCCCGGCCTCGTCGATGAAAAGGCCGTAGCCGCAGGCGCCCGGCAGGTCGTATTGCCCGACGACGCTCTGGCGCGTGCCGATGCTCCACGGCTGCACCCAGCACTCCAGCGTGAGCGCGCGCAGCGGCTGGTCGAGCCCGCGCGCCACCTGCACGTAGGAGCCGGGGTGGATCGGATGCACGCGCGCGGCGGAAGGCGCGAAGGCATGCAGCACGGTGTCGGCCGTGCGGCCTTCGACATCGGGGCCGAGCCGGCACACCGAAAGCGCGTAGGGCACGTCGCTGCTCAGGTGAAAGCGAACCACCTCGCCGGCGGCCACGCTCTTGCGGTCGGTGTAGCCATGCACGCCGGGCACTTGCAGCGCGCGGTGCGGCGGAATGGGTTGCGGCATCGCGGCTGCCTTCATTGCACCGAAGTGGCCAGGCCCTTGGCCGCGATCTCGTCGGCCAGGCCGCGCAGCGAAAGCGCCAGCAGGTCGGCCAGTTCGTCGATCTCGGCGGGCGTGATGGTCAGCGGCGGCGTGATCATCTGGAAGTCGCCGAAGGCCCCCAGGTTCGCGCGCCGGTTGTACAGCGCGATGCCGTGCTTCAGCCCGTGCTCGGTGAGGCGCGCCGGTGCATTGAAGCTGGCCGGCAGCTGCCGCTTGGTCGCCTTGTCGGCCACGATCTCGATGGCGGTGAAGAGCCCCTTGCCGCGCACGTCGCCCACGATGGGGGAGCGCTCGGCCACTTCGCGCAACCGGGCCATCAGCAGCTCGCCCATGTCGCGCGCGCGGCCGACCAGGTCTTGCCGCATCACCTCGCCGACCACCGCGTTGGCCACGGCGCACGACAGCGGATTGGTGAAGTAGGTGTGGCCATGCACGAAGCCGCCGCTGCCCGCGACCGCATCGACGATGCGGTCGGGCGCCAGCAGCGCGCCCAGCGGCGTGTAGCCCGCGGCCAGCCCCTTGGCCAGCGTGACCAGGTCGGGCCGTGCGCCGGCCCAGTGGTGCGCGGCCAGGAAGGCGCCGGTGCGGCCCGCGCCGCTCATGATCTCGTCGTAGATCAGCAGCACGCCGTGGCGGTCGCAGATCTGCCGCACGCGCTCGAAGTACGCCGCCGGCGACACCACCGCGCCGGTCGACAGGCCGCCGATGGGCTCCAGGATGAAGGCCAGCACGGTGTCGGGTCCTTCGCGCACGATGGTGGCCTCCAGTTCGTCGGCGCAGGCCATCGCATGGCTCTCGGCCGTGTGGCCGTCGGGCACGCGGTACGACAGCGGCGCGGGCACCTTCGGCATCTCGCGCACCATCGGCCCGTAGATCGACTGCGTGTGCGCGTCGCCCGTCACCGCCAGCGCGCCGAGCGTGGAGCCGTGGTAGCTCGGGTTGCGCGAAATCACCTTGGCGCGGCGCGGCTGGCCGCAGACCACGGCGTACTGCCGCGCCAGCTTGATGGCCGACTCGTTGGCCTCGGAGCCCCCGGAAACGAAGAAGGCCCTGTCGAAGCCCTCGCCCGCCAGCGCGCACACGCGGTCCGCCAGCTCGATGCTGTGCTCGCTCTCGAAGAAGCGCGGGTAGGCAAAGGTGACCTGCGCCGCCTGCGCCTGCATGGCCGCCAGCACGCGCGGGTTGCCGTGGCCGATGTTGGCGACCACCGCGCCGGCGGTGGCGTCGAGGAAGCGGCGGCCGCCGGCATCCCACAGGTAGATGCCTTCGCCGCGCGCGATGCGCGGTGGCCGGGGCGAGCCCTTTGCGGCATAGAAGCCGAGCACGGAGCCGCCCTTGGGCGTGTCGCCCACGGTGCGGGCGGTGTCTTCGATCGTGGCGCTCATCGGGAAATATCCATTCGAATGTCTTGAACGGGCCCGACGATAGGCAGAGCCGGGCGACATGGGTAGACGTATGGGACGATGAAGTGATATACGTCTGGCGCATGAAGAACGCGCATGACCGGCTCGACCTGCTGGACACATTCATCAAGATCGGCGAGAGCGGATCGCTCAGCAAGGCGGCACGGCTGCTCGGCACCACGCAGCCCACGGTGAGCCGCCGCCTGCTGGAACTGGAGCGCCTGCTGGGCTGCAAGCTGGCCATTCGCAACACCGCCAACTTCTCGCTCACCGACGAGGGCCGCTCGCTGCTGGCGGAGGCGCACGACCTCACCGACCGCTGGTCGGGCCTGTCACAGCGGCTGCTGGGCGGGCAGAGCCGGCCCGAGGGCACGCTGCGCGTCATCGGCCCCTCGGGCTACGGCACCGGCTTCCTGACCGATGCGGTGACGGACCTGCGCGCGGCGCATCCGCAGTTGCGCGTCGAGCTCACGCTGACCGACCGGGTGGTCGACCTCGCGGCCTCGGGTGCCGAATGCTGGGTGTGCGTGGGCGAGGTGCGCGACCCCGGGCTGGTGTGCCGCCCGCTCGGACGCATGGACCGCGTGCTGATCGCCACGCCCGAGCTGCTGAAGCGCATCGGCCCGGTCACGCTGGCCCGGCTGCCGCAGCTGCCGTGCGTGGGACTGATGCCTTACGTGACGGGCAACGTGCGCCTGATCGACCGCAGCGGGCGTTCGCGCATCGTGGCGCTGGACACGCCCATCCGCACCGACAGCCTGCTCGCAAGCTACCGCGCGGTGCTCAACGGCGCGGGCATCGGCGCGGCGGCGCCATGGATGTGCCACGAAGACGTGCAGGCCGGCCGCCTGAAGCGCGTGCTGCCGAACTGGTGGCTGGAACCGGTGGGCGTGCATGTCGCACTGCCGCCGGGGCTGTACCGGCCGGCGCGCGTCACCGCATTCGTGGAAGCGCTGCGCGCGCGCATGCACGCGCTGCCGGGGTTCAGGCCCGCGCAGTGACGAGCGGCACGGCCTGCATCAATGCCGCCACCGGATACCGCCGCCACTCCGGCTCCGCATGGCGCTTGCCGTGCGCAAAAAGAAAACCCAGCACCGCGCCCTGGTCGGACAGCTTCGCGGGGTTCGCGGTCTTCCACTCCTCGAAACGGCGCCTGAGGTCCGGCTCGTCTTCCAGCATCTGCAGCGCGGTGTCTTCGAACACATAGGCGGAGAAGGCCTCCTTCTTCTCCAGCACGCTGTTGAAGAAGCCCCAGCGAAAGAAGCTGTCGTGCGCCTCGGGCTCCAGCGTCTCGACGGCATAGCGGGCGTTGGGCTGGTCCAGCGGCACCCACATGTCGCCCGCGCGCGCCTGGAAGGGCTCGGTGTCCGAGGCGAGCGTCACCTGGTCATGGAACATGTGGCCTTCGTAAGCGTTCGGGCGCGAGGCCACCTGCTGCACGCGGTACACGCGGGCCGAGTCGAACAACTGGTCGGCCTCCAGGCGCCGCATCTCGACGCCGTTCCATTGCAGGCGCTCGATCACTTCGCGCCAGGCCTGGGGCACCAGGTAGGCCTTGGGCGCCGCGACCGCGATGTCTTCCACGCAGCGGTCGAAGTGGACGATGTCTTTTTCCCGCGGCTGGCTGCGGTCGTAGGCCAGCCTTTCGTAGCTGCCGAGCCTGCTGGGCGTGCGCACGGCCTGGTAGCCCCTGAAGCGCAGGCTGGCCGGGCGGTCGTGGTCGTTGCGCCATGTCAGCGGCCAGCGTGCCTGTCGCGCGGCGGCGGCCCGGGCTTCCTTGCGCAGCGCCTGGATGCGCGCCGCGTTGGCCAAGGTGAACGCCAGCACCACTTCCACCAGCGTGCGCATCGACGCCACGCGGTCGGCGAAGGGCTTGAGCATGTGGGTCTCGGGCATGAAGCCGATGGTGTGGTGCAGCGCGGCGTAGCCGGTGGAAAAGCGCGGCAGGTCGAGGAAGTCTTCGATGCCGTCGTCCGGCGTCTCGGCCAGCAGGTTCACGTAGGGGCAGGTGGGCCAGCCGCGCCGGTCCATGTCGCCGTAGATCGCGGGCAGCATGCGCTCGCGCAGGAAGTCGCCCAGCCCGCCGCCCAGCTTGTCGGGCTGGGTCGGGATCAACGTCATGGTGCAGGCGTAGTCCGCGCCGTTGGACGTGTGGGTGTCGACCATCACGTCAGGGTCCCACGCGGTGAAGAACCGGTTGAACACCTGCGCGGCGAGGCTGTCGCACTTGATGAAGTCGCGGTTCAGGTCCAGGTGCCGGCCGTTGCCGCGGAAGCCGAAGGACTCCGGCCCGAGCTGGTTCACGCGCGAGGTGGCCTGGCGGTTGATGCAGCCGTCCACGTTGTAGACGGGAATGAACAGGAACACCGTGTCGCCCAGCGCCGCCAGCCGATCGGGCTGCAGGCAGAAGTCGCGCACCAGCGCCATGCAGGCGTCGATGCCCTCGGGCTCGCCGGGGTGGATGCCGTTGTTGTTGAAGAACACCGGGCGGCGCTGCCGCTGCAGCGTCTCGCGGTCGAACACGCCGTCTGCCGTGACCACGCCGGCATGCATCGGCGCGCCGGTGTCCGACAGGCCGATCTGCCGCCAATGCAGCACGCCGGGGAACCGCGCGGCCAGCCGCTCGTAGAAGGCGATGCATTCGGCCCAGGTGGCGGTCCGGTTGCCGTTGCCGGATTCGAAGGGCGTGGGATACGGATCGTCTTGTGCAGCGGTCATGGAAAAAAAGCTCCGTTCATGCGGCAACGGCGCGGCGCTGCTGCTGTTTACGGGCTTTTAGCACGGCCTCCGGCTACAGTAACGGCCCCAACCGGTCATCCAGCCCTTCTGCGGAGAGCCAGACACGGCCGCAAACACACACTCGAGAAGGAATCAGCCATGGGCGCCCAATGGAAAGCGAAACACAAGGACCTGGCAGCCAATGCCAAGGGCCGGTTGTTCGGCAAACTCGCCAAGGAAATCATGATGGCCGCGCGCAACGGCGCCGATCCGGCCGGCAACTCGCGTCTTCGCCTCGTGGTGGAACAGGCCCGCAAGGTCTCGATGCCCAAGGACACGCTCGATCGCGCCATCAAGAAAGGCGCCGGCCTCACGGGCGAGGCGGTGCATTTCGAGCACGTGATCTACGAAGGCTTCGCGCCGCACCGCGTGCCGGTGATGGTCGAATGCCTGACCGACAACGTGAACCGCACCGCGCCTGAAATGCGCGTGCTGTTCCGCAAGGGCCAGCTGGGCACCTCGGGCTCGGTGTCATGGGACTTCGACCACGTCGGCATGATCGAAGCCGAACCCGCCAAGCCGGACGCCGATGCCGAAGTGGCCGCCATCGAGGCCGGCGCGCAAGACTTCGAGCCGGCCGGGGAAGGCAACTCCGTCGTCTTCCTGACCGACCCGACCGACCTCGACCTGGTGAGCCGCGCGCTGCCGGCCCAGGGCTTCACCGTGCTGTCGGCCAAGCTGGGCTACAAGCCCAAGAACCCGGTCGACCCGGCGAGCCTGAGCGCGGAAGACCTGGAAGAGGTCGAGACCTTCCTGGCGGCCATCGACGCGAACGACGACGTGCAGAACGTGTTCGTCGGGCTGGCGGGCTGAGGCGTCCGCCAAAAGACAAAAGGGCTGGCTCCCGCGGGAGCCAGCCCTTTTTGCCGACGGAACTCGACGGGCCGTTTTCTGTTTAGAACGGAATATCGTCATCCATGTCGTCGAAGCCCGACGACGACTTGGCCGGTGCCTGGCGCGGAGCTGGTGCCGGAGCACGCGGAGCCGCCGCGGGTGCGCGGGGTGCGTATCCGCCGCCGCCGCCACCGCCGTTGCCGCCCTGCGAGTAGCCACCGCCGCCACCTTGCGAGTAGCCGCCGTCGTCCTCGGGACCGCCCGAGGGGCCGCCCTGGCCCTGGCGGCTGCCGAGCATCTGCATCTGGTCGGCGCGGATTTCGGTGGTGTACTTTTCGATGCCGTCCTTGTCGGTCCACTTGCGCGTGCGCAGGCTGCCTTCGACATAGACCTGCGAGCCCTTGCGCAGGTACTGGCCGGCGATTTCGGCCAGGCGGCCGTTGAAGACGATGCGGTGCCATTCGGTGGCTTCGCGCATTTCGCCGCTTTGCTTGTCTTTCCAGCGATCGGTGGTGGCCACTGTGACGTTCGCGACCTGATCGCCGCTCGGGAAGGTCCGCATTTCGGGGTCGCGCCCCAGGTTGCCGACGACGATGACTTTATTGACCGATGCCATATGCACTGCCCCTGATAAGTGGATAAAGGAGAAGGTTGAGAGGAACCCTCCATTGTGCCCGAAGGCCGACACGGCCAATACCCTACCGGTGCCAGAATGCCCTCTCATGAACCGCGAACCCGATTTCCTCGAGCACCTGCGCGCCGAGCTGTCCAGCGGCCGCGTCTGGCTCGACCGGGCCATCGTGCTGGGCTACGCCATCGCGGCCGGGCTCTTCGTGGTGGGCTTCACGCTCGCCAGCGACTGGGTCTTCGGCCAGTTCCACCGCTTCTACCGCGCCTGGCCCTGGGCCGTGCTGCTGACGACCCCGCTGATCACGGCGGGCATCGTGTGGTTCACGCTGCGCTTCTTTCCCGGCGCGGCCGGCTCCGGCATTCCGCAGATCAAGGCGGCGCTGCACCCCGCCCTGCCGGAAGAGCGCCGCTTCTTCTTCGCGTCGCTGCGGCTCACGGTCGCCAAGATCGGGCTGGGCGCGGCGGGTTTCGCGGCCGGGCTGTCGATCGGGCGCGAGGGGCCTTCCGTGCAGGTCGCGGCCGGGGTGATGCAGCACGCGCGGCGCTGGCTCTCGCCCAACACCACCATCGACAGCCGCGCGCTGCTGGTGGCCGGCGGTGCCGCGGGCATCGCGGCGGCCTTCAATGCGCCGCTGGCGGGCGTGGTGTTCGCCATCGAGGAGCTCTCGGGCCGGCTCGAGGCGCGCTCCAGCGGGCTGATCATCACGGCCATCGTGCTGGCGGGCCTGGTGGCCGTCTCGGCTTTCGGCAACACCAGCTACTTCGGCGTGATCCGCGTGCCCCGGCTGGGCTGGGACGCGCTCGGGCCCGGCCTGCTGGTCACGCTGCTCAGCGGCGCGGCCGGCGGGCTGTTCGCCCGGCTGCTGACAGCCTCGCTCACCGGCGCGCCGGGGCGCTTCAACCGCTGGCGGGCGCGTTTTCCGGTGCGCTTCGCGGCCGCGGGCGGGCTGGCGGTGGCCGTCATCGGGCTGGCCACGGGCGGCGTCACCTTCGGCGCGGGCTCCGAGGCGGTCAAGCAGATGCTGCAGGGCCATGACGAGCTGACCCCGCTCTACACGCTGCTCAAGTTCGTCGCCACCTGGCTCACGGCGTGGTGCGGCGTGCCGGGCGGCATCTTCGCGCCGGCGCTGTCCATCGGCGCGGGCATCGGCGACGCGGTGTCGCAGCTGGGCAGCAGCGAACTCGGCCCGGCGCTCATCGCGCTGGGCATGGCCGCCTTCCTGGCGGCGGTGACGCAGGCGCCGCTCACCGCCTTCATCATCGTGATGGAAATGGTCGACGGCCATTCGATGGTGCTGAGCCTGATGGCCGCGGCCATGCTGGCCAGCCTGGTCTCCCGCATGATCAGCCGCCCGCTGTACGACACGCTGGCCGAATACATGGTCGGGCGGGCCATCAGCGCCGCCGGGCCGGTGCATCCGGCGCCGCCCGAAGCCCCCGCGCCCGGAGCGCCGGAACCCGCCCGCTCGCCATGAATTCTCCGGCGGTCTATCATGTCCGGTTGCCCTCGGACGATCGCCTCCTTTGAATTCCAAAGCCACTGAACCAGCCGCGGCAGAAGCCGCCGAAGCTGCAGAACGCGCCCGCGATGCGGAACGCGAACGCGACACCTACCTCGGCGCGGTGCTGGCGCAGCAGCGCATCAGCATCCGCGGCGCGCGCACCCACAACCTGAAGAACGTCGACCTCGACATTCCGCGCAACAAGCTGGTGGTCATCACCGGCCTGTCGGGCTCGGGCAAGTCGAGCCTGGCCTTCGACACGCTGTATGCCGAAGGGCAGCGGCGCTATGTGGAGAGCCTGTCGGCCTATGCGCGGCAGTTCCTGCAGCTCATGGACAAGCCCGACGTCGACGTGATCGAGGGCCTGTCGCCCGCCATCAGCATCGAGCAGAAGGCCACCAGCCACAACCCGCGCTCCACCGTGGGCACGGTGACCGAGATCCACGACTACCTGCGCCTGCTGTACGCGCGCGCCGGCACGCCCTACTGCCCCGACCACCACCTGCCGCTGCAGGCGCAGACCGTCTCGCAGATGGTCGATGCCACGCTCGCCCTGCCCGGCGAGCCGCGGCTGATGATCCTGGCGCCGGTGGCACGCGAGAAGAAAGGCGAGTTCCTCGAACTCTTCGCCGAGATGCAGGCGGCCGGCTACATCCGCTTCCGCGTCGACGGGCAAACATACGAATACAACGACCTGCCCAAGCTCAAGAAGACCGAGAAGCACGACATCGACGTCGTCATCGACCGCCTGCGCGCTCGCCCCGACATGCAGCAGCGGCTGGCCGAGAGCTTCGAGGCCGCGCTGCGCCTGGCCGAGGGCCGCGCCATCGCGCTGGAACTGGGCGCAGAGGGCGCGGCCGACAAGGAGCACCTGTTCAACGCCAAGTTCGCCTGCCCGATCTGCCACTACTCGCTGTCGGAGCTGGAGCCGCGCCTGTTCTCGTTCAACTCGCCGGTGGGCGCCTGCCCGAGCTGCGACGGCCTGGGCCACCGGGAAGTGTTCGACCCGGCGCGCGTGGTGGCCTTTCCCTCGCTGTCGCTGGCCAGCGGCGCCATCAAGGGCTGGGACCGCCGCAACGGCTACTACTTCAGCATGATCGAGAGCGTCGCCAAGCACTACAAGTTCGACGTCGACGCGCCCTTCGAGTCATTGCCGGCCTCGGTGCAGCAGGTGCTGCTGCACGGCTCGGCCGCCGAGGAGATCAAGTTCAACTACACCATGGAGTCGGGCAACTTCGCGGGCAAGAAGCTCACGAAGAAGCACCCCTTCGAGGGGATCATCCCGAACATGGCGCGGCGCTACCGCGAGACCGATTCGGTGATGGTGCGCGAAGACCTCGCGCGCTTTCGCAACCTGCAGCCCTGCCCCGACTGCGGCGGCTCGCGGCTGCGGCGCGAGGCGCGCAACGTGTTCCTGGTCGATGAATCGGCGCGCCCGGCCGACGGCGGCGAGCCGCCGCGCATGGCGATCTTCGAGCTCAGCCACCTCACCCTGCGCGATTCGCTGGCCTGGTTCCAGAAGCTCAAGCTGCGCGGCGCCAAGGCCGACATCGCCGACAAGGTGGTGCGCGAGATCGGCCTGCGCCTGAAATTCCTGAACGACGTCGGCCTGAACTACCTGAGCCTGGACCGCAGCGCCGAGACGCTCTCCGGCGGCGAGGCGCAGCGCATCCGCCTGGCGTCTCAGATCGGCTCGGGCCTCACCGGCGTGATGTACGTGCTCGACGAGCCCAGCATCGGCCTGCACCAGCGCGACAACGACCGCCTCATCGGCACGCTGAAGCACCTGCGCGACATCGGCAACAGCGTGATCGTGGTCGAGCACGACGAGGACATGATCCACGCCGCCGACCACGTGATCGACATGGGCCCCGGCGCCGGCGTGCACGGCGGCCGCGTGATGGCGCAGGGCACCTATGCCGAGGTGTCGGCCAACCCCGATTCGCTCACCGGCCAGTACCTATCGGGCACGCGCAAGATCGAAGTGCCCAGGCGCCGCACCGCATGGCTGCCGGTGGTGAGCAAGCCCGCGTTCAACGAAGGCAGGAAGCCCTCGCGCTTTCCGCAGAGCCCGGCCGCCGAGCGCCGCGCGGCGCGCGAGGCCGCCCACCTGGCCACGCAGACCGACCTGCAGGAGATCCGCGTGGTCGGCGCCACCGGCAACAACCTGAAGAACGTGAGCGTCGCATTTCCGGTCGGCCTGCTGACCTGCGTGACGGGCGTCTCGGGCTCGGGCAAGTCGACGCTGGTGAACGACACGCTCTACACCGCCGTGGCGCGCACGCTGTACCGCGCGCACGAGGAACCGGCCGAACACGAATCGGTCGAGGGCATCGAGTATTTCGACAAGGTCATCAACGTCGACCAGAGCCCCATCGGCCGCACGCCGCGCAGCAACCCGGCCACCTACACCGGCCTGTTCACGCCCATCCGCGAGCTGATGGCCGAGACCAACACCGCGCGCGAGCGCGGCTACGGCCCGGGCCGCTTCAGCTTCAACGTGGCCGGCGGGCGCTGCGAGGCCTGCCAGGGCGACGGCGTGGTGAAGGTGGAGATGCACTTCCTGCCCGACGTGTACGTGCCCTGCGAGGTCTGCCACGGCCAGCGCTACAACCGCGAGACGCTCGAGGTGCTCTACAAGGGCAAGAACATCGCGCAGATCCTCGAGATGACGGTCGAGACCGCGCACGAGTTCTTGAAGGCCGTGCCGACCATCGAGCGCAAGCTGCGCACCCTGCTGGACGTGGGCCTGAGCTACATCAAGCTCGGCCAGTCGGCCACCACGCTGTCGGGCGGCGAGGCGCAGCGCGTGAAGCTCGCGCTGGAACTCAGCAAGCGCGACACCGGCCGCACGCTCTACATCCTCGACGAGCCGACCACCGGCCTGCACTTCGCCGACATCGAGCTGCTGCTGAAGGTGCTGCACCAGCTGCGCGACGCGGGCAACACCATCGTCGTGATCGAGCACAACCTCGACGTCATCAAGACGGCCGACTGGCTGATCGACATGGGGCCGGAAGGCGGCGCCGGCGGCGGCACGGTGGTGGGCGAAGGCACGCCGGAAGACATCGCGGCGAACGAGGCGAGCCACACGGGGCGGTATCTGAAGCGGCTGCTGTAGCCGCTCCCGGCCTGGGCAAGACGCTCAGGTCGTCGTCTGCACGTGCAGCCGGCTGGTCTTGCAGCGGTGCAGCGCGCGGTAGTGCTCCAGCGGCCTGCCGTTGGCGCCGTAGGCGATGGACTCGATGCGCAGCAGCGGCTCCGGCGTGGGCAGGTTCAGCAGCTCGCAGGTGTCGGCGTCGGGCAGCACCGCGTCGATCCAGCGTTCGGCGCGCACCAGGCGCAGGCCGTACTGGCGGCGCAGCACGTCGTACAGAGAGCGGTCGTCCAGGCGCGTGCGGTGCAGGCCCGGCGCCAGGTCGGCAGGCACCACGGTTTCCACCAGAAGGCGCAGTTCGCCGTCCACGCTGCGCAGGCGCTTGAGCGCCACCACCTGCGTGTCGTCGGTGAGGCCGAGGGAGGCCGCTTCCTGTTCGGTGGGCGCGCGCAGTTCCTGCGTGAGGATCTGCGTGCGCACCGAGCGGCCCTTGCGCTCCATCTCGTCGGAGAAGCCGAGCACGGTGGAGACGAAATCTTCGTCGCGCTCGCGTGCCGACACGAAGGCGCCGCGGCCCTTGATCTTGTAGATGAGGTTGTTGCGCACCAGGTCGGCCAGCGCCTCGCGCACCACGATGCGCGAGATGCCGAACTGCTCGCCCAGCTCGGCTTCGGACGGCAGCTTGGCGCCGATGGGCAGCACGCCCTGCAGGATCTGCAGGCGCAGCGCGTCGCGGAACTGCGCCCACAAAGGCGATTCGGAGCCACGGTCGAGCACGGTCGATATTTCGGTCGGAGAGTTCACGTCGAGGGTTGGCCCAGGGCCTGAGGAGTCGTCAATGATGCATCGAAAGATGCGGGCGCATCGGCGGCCACCGGCGAAAGCCGCACGCCGTGGCGCTCGCGCAGGGCGGCGGAGCAGGCCAGCAGTTCGCGCCGCGCCAGGGCCGCGTCCCACCCCAGTGCCTCGGCCGCGATGCCCGCCATTTCCGCCAGCGCAGCGCCGGTGACGAGGCCGCGGATCGCGAGCAAGGTCCGGCGGATCACGAGATCGTCGAGATGGATCACGCCCGTCTCGAGGCACAGGTAGGACAGCTCGGCGACCGAGTAGTCGGGCGCGTGCTGCAACGGCACGTCGCCCGAGGCTCCGAGCCGCTGCGCCAGCGGCAGCGCCTTCGAGCCGTAGCGGCGCAGCAGCACCTGCGCGCGCGCACGGCCCAGGCCGGAGGCCGTGACCATGCGGTCGAGAAAGCGTTCCGTGGCCTGCGCGTCGGCAGGCAGCTCCGCGCCACCGCCGATGGGCAGCAGCTCGGTCGATGCGGTGCGCGGGCGGCCCAGTTTCTGCAGCACTTCGTTCGTCGCCTCTTCGGCCAGCGCGCGGAAGGTCGTCCACTTGCCGCCGACCAGGCCGACGATGGGAATGTCGCGCGTGGCGTTGGGCAGGTCGACCACCACCGAATGGTCGCGCGAGATCTGCCCCGGCTTGTCGGCGTCGGAACGCGCGAGCGGGCGCACGCCCACGTAGGTGTAGACCACGTCGCCGCGGCCGAACGCGAGGTTCGGGAACACCTCGGCCAGCACCTCGAGCAGGTAGTCGACCTCGGCCGGCTCGGTGGCGATCTGGTCGGGGTCTTCCACCGGGATGTCGGTGGAGCCCACCAGCACGCGGTCGAGGAAGGGATAGACGATGCACACGCGCCCGTCCACCGCCTCGAAGTAGGCCATGCGCCCCTGCAGCGCATCGCGCAGCGCGGGATGGTCGAGCACCAGGTGCGATCCCTTGGTGCCCATCACGCGCGAGCCCGCGCCGCCCAGCACCGCCGTGCTGCGGTCCAGCCACGCGCCGCTGGCATTCACCACGGTGTCGGCCGTCACGCGCACCAGCGCGCCGGTGATCTCGTCGCGCAGGGTGAGGATGTTGCCCGCGCAGCCCATCACGCGGCAGTAGTTGGCGGCGGCCGAGCGCGGCTGGTCGCGGCAGGCGTCGCCGATGAGTTCCAGTACCAGCCATTCGGGGTGGCTGATCCACGCGTCGAAGAATGTCGCGGTCCAGCGCACTGCCGCGCGGAACAGGCTGCGGTCGGCGGCGGGCACGCGGCTGATGCGGTGGTTGGGCATCACGCGCTGGCGGCGGCCCAGCAGGTCGTACAGGCGCAGGCCCGCCGCCACCGCCAGCAGGCCGCGCGTGCGCTGCGGCGGCGTGCGGCCGAAGAACTTGAGCGCGCTGCTCATGAGGCCGCCGAAGAAGCTCGACAGCGGCACCACCGTCTTCAGCGGCTGCACCAAGTGCGGCGCGTTGCGCAGCAGCAGGTTGCGCTCGCGCGTGGCCTCGGCCACCAGCGAGAAGCTGCCGTTCTCCAGGTAGCGCAGGCCGCCGTGGATCATGCGCGAAGGCGCGCTGCTGGCGCCCGCGCTGAAGTCGCCCTTGTCGACGATGAGGCAGTCGACGCGCTGCAGGCACAGGTCGCGGAACACGCCCACGCCGTTGATGCCGGCACCGACGATCACCGTCGAAAAGTGGCGATCCGCCAGGGAAGCCGGACGCACGAAAGGCAGTTGCCAGGCGCTCATTGCTTGCCCCCGGCCAGATGTGAAAACACAGGAGACATGGTGTCGATCAGTTCGTTGAAGCCGGCCATGAAGCCGGCATGGGCGCGCGCCTGCGCGGCGTCGGGTTCGACGGTGTCGCAGGGCGCGAGCAAGGCGCTGTCCTGCCCGGCGTGGTCGATGCCCTGCGACATGGCGGCGTAGATGGCCGCGCCGCGCGCGCCGGTTTCGTCGTCGGCGCAGCGCTCGACCGGATGCGCCAGAAAGCCGGCCAGCAGGCGCACGAGGCGGGTGTCGCTCGCACCGCCGCCGAGCACGGTCGAGGCCGACACCGGCAGGCCGCAGGCCGCGAGCCGCGCCGTGTGGCGCGCATGCAGCGCGGCCACCGCATCGACCACGGCGCGTGCCATGTCGCCGCGCGTGTGATGGCTCTTGAGGCCGACGAAGCCCGCCGTCACGCCGCCGCCGCCGTTCACGAACGGCAGGAAGCGCAGGCCGCCCGCGCCCAGCGGCACCGACATCGCCAGGTCGACCACGGCGCGCGAATCCGGCAGGCCCAGCACGCCGGCCAACCATGCGATGTTGGCCATCGACGAGGGGCTGTTCTCCATGTAGAGCCGCCTGTCCGCGCGACCGAAGTTCACGACCGCCGCCACGTCGGGCTTGGGCTCGATCACCGGTCCGATGACCGCGTTCACGCACCAGGTGCCGAAGACCGACACCGCCCGCTCGCGGCCTTCGGCGCAGATCGCGGTCATCGATGCGAGCAGGTCGATGGCGCCCATCGCCACGGGAATGCCGGCGGGCAGGCCGCACAGCGCGGCTTCGGCAGGCCGCAGCTTGCCGACGACCTCGCCGCCGGGCACCAGCGGACCGAAGGCACGCGGCCCGAGGTCGGCGATGCCCGAGGCGTCGAAGGCCGCCTGCGACCACGTGCCGGTGGCGATCGACACCAGCCCGGCGGTGCTCGCATCGCTCGCGTCGGTCGCGATCTCGCCGGTCAGCAGGAAGCCGAGGTAGTCCTTCGCGAACAGCAGCCGGCGCACCTCGCCGCGCTGCACGGCGTCGGTGCCCAGCAGCTCGGCCGCGATCACGGTGGGCTGGCCCGGCCAGGGCCTGCAGCCGACATCGGCGAACAGCGCATCCCCGTGGCTCAGCGACAGCGAACGCGCACGCGCATCGGCCCGCTGGTCGGTCGAGGCAACGGCCCGGCCGCCCACGAGTTCGTTGCGCGCGTCCAGCGCATAGAGCCCGGCGCCGTGGCCGGTGCAGCCGATGGCGCGGACCTCGGCCACGCGGTTGCCGAGCTGGTGGGCGACGTCGCGCAGCACGTGGGTCAGGGCGGAGCGGATGGCGGCCGCCCCCACTTCGCATCCCCCTGCGGGCAGCCGGTCGTGCGGCAGTGGCATGCGGGACAGGGCGACGGCCCGGCCGCTCCCGGCTTCGAGGGCCAGGGCTTTCAGGCTGCTCGACCCCATGTCGATGCCGATCAGTATTTTTGTCTTCATGTCATAACAGCTTCGGCGGAATAAAAGCGCATCGCCAGTAGCGTTTCCCCTAGTTATCCCGTCAAACGGCCAGCGCGTACATTCTATCCTGTCATAACAACTGTCGTGACAACGAGGATCGAAAGGCTGCCCTCAAAGGCAGCATCAGCAAGCTGTGCCACACAACGTGAGGAGACAAAAAATGAGGCGTAATTTCCTGAAGTCCGCGGCGGCCGCCGGTATCGGCCTGGCCGGTGCGAGCGCGCTTGCGCAGCAGCAAGCGGCAGCCCCCGCCGCGGGCGCCGGCCTGCGCGGCAATGCCAGCGACGTCTACGTGATGAACGTGATGGTGTCGGGCGTGGAGTACTGGTTTCCGGTCTACGAAATGATGAAGCAGCTCGGCCGCACGCTGGGCGTGAAGACGCGCTACACCGGCACGCCCGAGTACGACGTGAACAAGCAGCTCGCGTCCTTCGAGCAGGAACTGGCGCGCAAGCCGGCCGGCATCCTGCTGCATCCGATGAACCCCGACCCGTTCATCGAGCCGATCAACCGCGCGGCGGCGATGGGCATCCCCGTCGTCACCTTCGCGGCCGACTCGCCCAACTCCAAGCGCACCTCGTTCATCACGTCCGACAACGACCGCGAAGGCACGCAGGCGGCGGACGCCATCGCGGCATCGATGGGCGGCAAGGGCGAATACGCCGTGCTGGAGAACCCCGGCCAGGACAACCACGACCGCCGCATCGCCGCCTTCATCAACCGCATGAAGACCAAGCACCCGGGCATGAAGCTGGTCGGCCGCGCCGCCAGCAACCAGGACCCGAACAAGGCCTACCAGGCCGTGCTGAGCCTGGCGCAGGCCAACCCGAACCTGGGCGCCCTGTTCATGCCCGAGGCCAACTCGGCGCTGGGCGCGGCGCAGGCCAAGGTCGAGACCAAGAAGAACATCAAGGTGATGTGCTGCGACGTGAACGCCAAGATCCTGGACATGATCAAGTCGGGCGACGTGTTCGGCTCCATCAACCCGAACCAGGGCATGCAGGGCTACATGGGCATGATGATGCTGTTCCTGGCCAAGAACCCGACGCTCATCGACCCGATGAACGACGCGAAGCGCAACGGCACCAACCCGATGTCCGTGCCCTTCCTGGACAACGGCCTGGCCGTGGTCAGCAAGGCCAACGCGGACGATTTCTACTGGGACAAGTACCTCGCCCGCCGCGGCACCAAGGGAATCGGCGAGTGAACGCAGTGAGCGCATTGCTCGAACTGAAGGCGATCAGCAAGCGCTTCGGCGCTTCGCGCGCGCTCACGGGCGTGGACTTCTCGCTGCACGCCGGCGAGATCCACGCCCTGTGCGGCGAGAACGGCGCGGGCAAGTCCACGCTGATGAACATCATCGACGGCATCCACCAGCCGGACGAGGGCGAGATCTCGCTCGACGGCCGCAAGGTGGTCATCGACGGCCCGGCGCACGCCATGCGCCTGGGCATCGGCCTGGTGCACCAGGAGATCGCCCTGTGCGGCGACGCCACCGTGGCCGAGAACATCTTCATGCCGGAAATCAACGCCGGCAAGCATGCGTGGATGGACTACGCCAGCCTCAACGCGCGCGCCGCCCGCGTGCTGCAGCGGCTGGGGCAGGACGTGGACCCGTCGGCGCTGGTGAAGGACCTGAGCATTTCGACGCAGCAGCTCATCGAGATCGCCAAGGCGCTCACGCTCGACTGCAAGGTGCTGATCCTCGACGAGCCCACCGCCGCGCTGACCGACAACGAATCGGCCGCGCTCTTCAAGGTGCTGCACGACCTGAAGGCGCAGGGCATCGGCATCATCTACATCAGCCACCGCATGGCCGAGATCTTTGCGCACTGCTCGCGCGTGACGGTGCTGCGCGACGGGCGCAACGTGCACTGCGGCCCGCTGGCCGAGCTGGACGCCGACGCGCTGGTGCGCCGCATGGTCGGGCGCGACCTGGGCAACTACTACCCGCCGAAGCATGGCGACGCGGCGCACGGCGAGCCGGTGCTCGAAGTGAGCGACATCGCCGACGGCGAGCGCGTGCACGGCATCTCCTTCACGCTCAGGCGCGGCGAGATCCTTGGCATCGCGGGCCTCATGGGCGCCGGGCGCAGCGAACTCGCCGAGACCGTCTGCGGCCTGCGCCCCGCCACGCGCGGCAAGGTGCGCCTGCACGGCAGGACGCTGGCGATCCGCAAGTACAGCGACGCGCTGCGCGAAGGCATCGCCTATCTCAGCGAGGACCGCAAGGCGGCGGGCGTGTACCTCGACCTGCCCATCGCGCAGAACATCGCGTCGATGGCGCTGAAGCGCGTGAGCTCGCGCTTCGGCCTGCTGCAGCGCGCGGCCGAGCACAAGCTGGCGGTGGACCTGGGCGCCAAGCTGAAGCTCAAGTCCGACGGCGTGGCCATCGACGTGGCGAGCCTGTCGGGCGGCAACCAGCAGAAGGTGGCCATCGCCAAGCTGCTGGCCACCAACCCGTCGGTGCTGCTGATGGACGAACCCACGCGCGGCGTGGACGTGGGCGCCAAGTCGGAGATCCACCACATCCTGCGCGAGCTGGCGAGCCAAGGCGTGGGCGTGGTGGTGATCTCGTCGGAACTGCCCGAGATCATCGGGCTGTGCGACCGCGCGCTGGTGATACGCGACGGCCGGCTGGCCGGTGAAGTGCAAGACAACGAAATGACGGAAGAGGCGCTGCTGCGGCTGGCCTCGGGACTTTGCGAAGAGGAAGCGACAGCATGAACTACCCGGCACAACTCGACGCGGGGGCCGCACCGGGCCTCCAGCCACACCAGTCGGCGGGCGGCCCCGCCAAGCCCGCCAGCAAGCTCGGCAGCATGCGCGAGATGGGCCTGCTGCTCATCATTGCCGCGCTGTGCGTGGGCATGAGCTTCGCGTCGCCCTATTTCCTCACGTGGGACAACGTGCGCGCGATGCTGCTGTCGTTCTCCATCGAAGGCATCGTGGTGGTGGGCATGACGATCCTGCTGATCGTCGGCGGCATCGACCTGTCGGTGGGCTCGGTGGTGTGCTTCGCGATGGTGGTCACGGGCAAGCTGTTCCTGATGGGCTTCGACCCGTGGACGGCGGGGCTGGTGGCCATCGGCGCGAGCGCGCTCATCGGCGCCATGATCGGCGGCTGCGTCACGCGCATCGGGCTGAACCATTTCATCGCCTCGCTGGCCTTCATGGTGATCGTGCGCGGCCTGTGCCTGGCGCTCACGCAGGGCACGCCGCAGTCGCTGTTCTCGCTGCCGGCGGAGTTCAAGTTCATCGGCCAGGGCACGCTGTTCGGCATTCCGGCCGTCATCCTGATCTTCCTGCTGATCGTGGTGGTGAGCGACTTCGTGCTGCGCCGCTCCACCCTGCTGCGCCGCGTGTTCTACACCGGCAGCAACGAGAAGGCCGCGCTGTACTCCGGCATTCGCGTGGGCCACGTGAAGTTCTGGGTCACGGTGCTGTGCTCCGCTTCGGCGGGCCTGGCCGGCGTGATCTACACCGCGCGCTTCGGCGCGGCCACGCCCACCTTCGGCATGGGCATGGAGCTGAACGTGATCGCCGCCGCGGTGATCGGCGGCGCAAGCCTCAAGGGCGGCTCGGGCACGGTGCTGGGTGCGGTGCTCGGCCTGGCGCTGCTGTCGGTGGTGACCAGCTCGCTGATCCTGCTGGACGTGTCGCCCTACTGGCAGGACGTGATCAAGGGCCTGATCCTGCTCGCGGCCGTGACCATCGACCACATCATGAACACCAGAAAGACCAAGCGATGAACAACGCATCGATGAAGAAGACAACGCTCGGCCCGTCGGGCATCGAGTGCTCGGCCATCGGCCTGGGCACCTGGGCCATGGGCGGCTGGATGTGGGGCGGCGGTGACAACGCCGCCGCCGTGCTGGCCATCCAGGCCTCGCTGGACGCGGGCGTGAACCTGATCGACACCGCGCCGGCCTACGGCCTCGGCCGCTCGGAGAGCATCGTCGGCACCGCGCTGAAAGGCCGCCGCCACGAAGCCGTGATCGCCACCAAGTGCGGGCTGGTGTGGCACACGCAGAAGGGAACGCACTTCTTCGAAGAAGACGGCCACCCGGTGTACCGCTACCTCGGGCGCGAATCGATCATTCACGAATGCGAAGAGAGCCTGAAGCGCCTGCAGACCGACTACATCGACCTCTACATCACGCACTGGCAGGACGCCACCACGCCCGTGGCCGAGACCATGGACGCGCTGCTCGCGCTGAAGAAGCAGGGAAAGATCCGCGCCATCGGCGTGAGCAACGTGAGCCCCGAGACGCTGGCCGAGTACCTGCAACACGGCCCGGTGGATGCGGCACAGGAGCGCTACAGCCTGATCGACCGCGAGATCGAGCAGACGCTGGTGCCGCTGTGCACCGAGCACGACGTGGCTGTGCTGGGCTATTCGTCGCTCGCGCTCGGCCTGCTGGCCGGCCCCATCGACCCCGCGCGCCAGTTCACGGGCGACGACCAGCGCGCGAGCAACCCGCGCTTCAGCGCCGGGAACCGCGCGAAGCTCAAGGCCTTCTTCGAAGAGCTGGAGCCGCTGCGCAAGCAGCTCGAATGCTCGTTCGGCCAACTCATGATCGCGTGGACGCTGGCGCGCGGCAGCGTCTCGGTGGCGCTGTGCGGCGCCCGCGTGAGCAAGCAGGCCGTCGAGAACGCGGCCGCCGGCTCGGTGCGCCTGCAGGGCGACGCGCTGGCGCTCATCGACGCCGCCGCGGCCCGGCATCTGGCCGCGCTGGGCTGAGGCCCCTTCCATCCCATCTCAACACAAGGATTTCTTCCGTATGTCGAAGGACAAGACCGCACGCCTGAACCGGCTGCTGAACAACGGGCGCTGCCTGGACATCGCGCTGGACCACGGCGTGTGCAACGAGCCCTCGTTCCTCAACGGGCTCGAGGACATGCCGGCGGTGATCGACAAGCTCGTGGCCGCCGGCCCCGACGCGATCCAGCTCAACTACGGCCAGGCCGACCTGCTGCAGGACCGCCCGGGCCGTGACAAACCGGCGCTGGTCCAGCGCATCGACATGGGCAACCCCTACAACGCCACCGCGCACCGCGTGATGTGGGCGGTGCTGCAGAACGAGCACGACCCGGTGCTGCCGGCCGTGCAGCGCGACGCGGCCTGCGTGGTGGTCAACCTGTTCATGCTGCCGAACGAGCCCGACCTGTTCCGCCAGTGCGTGCAGAACATCGCGCGGGTGCGCGCCGACTGCGACCGCTATGGCATGCCGCTGATGATCGAGCCGCTGGTGATGCGCCCGCACAGCGAGCAAGGCGGCTACATGGTCGACGGCGACGCCGAGAAGATCGTCACGCTCGTGCGGCTGGCGCGCGAGATGGGCGCGGACATCGTCAAGGCCGACCCCACCACCGACCCCGCCGACTTCCACCGCGTGGTGCAGGCCGCGCGCTGCCCCGTGCTCGTGCGCGGCGGCGGACGCGAAGACCTGCAGCAGGTGTTCGCCCGCTCGCGCGTGCTGATGGACCAGGGCGCGGTCGGCATGGTGTACGGGCGCAACGTGTACCAGCACGCCAACCCGTCGGCGGTGGTGGATGCGCTGATGGCCATGATCCACCGCGGCGCGAGCGCCAAGGAGGCATGGGACATCTACGAATCGGGCGGCGCTAAGAAGAGCTGAGCCGGGCCGATCCGGCGGGAGCTGAGCGACGGCGCAACGCCGTCCAGAAAAACGAGGAGGGGAGAGGCTGTACGGCCGGCGACGCATGTCGCCGGCCGGGGTGCGGC
>NZ_JBXASW010000025.1:0-8363 GCF_058809745.1 Variovorax sp. MPBD4-3 | reverse complement strand
CCCGCCCCCCCCCCCCCGGGGTGCGCCCTGCGCGCGCGCTTTTGCAAGTGACCGATACAACAACCTGGAGGCGACGATGAGAATCCGGTATTACTTGATGGCGTTCCTGCTGCCGTTCGTCACGCTGCTGACGCACGCTGCAATCACCGGGGTCAGTCCGATGACGACCCTGAACAACATGGCGGCGGCGGTTTCCGCTGCGGTCGCCGACCCGCTCCCGCTGCAGGGGCCGGGCCTGGGCAACCTCACCTACACCTCGGCGGAACTGTTCAAGCCGGTGTCGATGATCACCAGCGCCGCGCACCCGCTCGACCCGGCGCACAGCAGTGCCTACGAATCGCGCGAGGTGCCCGCCACCTACCCGGGCCGCAAGGACTACGGCATGAACGCGGGCATCATGATCAACGGCTACTTCCTCACCTCCTTCGCGCCGGACAGCGGCCTGGGCCCGGGCGGCTTCCTGCTGTACGACGTGTCGAACCCGCGCCAGATCCAGCTCGTCAAGAAGATCTACGAACCCGAGGGCCGCACCAAGGAGTTCCGCGAGACGCACTCCTTCGGCACGGCCAAGGTCGGCGGCAAGACGTACGTGGTGCTGCCAAGCATCAACGGCGTGGAGTTCTGGGACTTCACCGACATCAACGACATCAAGCAGGTGAAGAAGCTGGCGCTGCCCGGCGTCAACGGCGGCGACTACGAAGACGTGGCCTGGCAGCTCTGGTGGCAGGCGCCCTACCTGTACGTGGCCTCGGCCGGCCGCGGCATCTTCATCGTCGATGCCACGGACCCCGCGAACGCGGTGGTCGCCAACCGCGGCGCCGGCAAGCCCAACCCCGTGCCCACCGGCGAACTCGGGGGCTTCCGCATCGGGCCGATCTTCACGATGGGCAACCACATGGTGCTGACCGCGATGGAAAGCAACGGCGGCTTCGCGAGCCTGGACATTTCCGATCCGCTCAACCCCAAGGTGCTCGACTCCATCGTGGGCACCACGCCGTTCTATTACGCGACCTGCTTCGACGGCCGGAACCTGCACGTCTCCACGCGCAACAGCGGCGCGAAGATGTACAGCTACGACCTGAGCGACCGCTCGCGCTTCGTGGCCGAAGACAACCGCCTCGTCATCGACGAGCAGCTCTACTGCGCCACGCAGGACAACTACGTCATACAGGGCGCGCAGACCCGCATCCACAAGGTCGACGTGAGCAACCCGCTCAACCACGTGGAGGTGGGCCGCGGCAGCATCCTGCGCGAGGACGACCCGAACTTCTCGCATTCGGACAACGGCCAGGTCGCGATGTTCGGCAACCTGGTCTTCGTGGGCAACGACCACGGCTCGGGCAGCGGCTTCATCGTGCATTCGGTGGATCCCGACATCACCAGGCCCGAAGTGAAGCAGGTCTCGCCCGCCAGCGGCGCGAAGCAGCAGGCGCTGACCTCGCGCATCGGCCTGGGCATGACCGACAACATTCGGCCCGAGAGCGTGAACGCCAACACCTTCATCGTGCGGCCGGTGGGCGGCAACACGCTGGCAGGCACCTACAGCGTGCAGCTGGGCATCATCAACTTCTCGCCCGACCAGCCGCTGCAGCCCGGCACCAGCTATGAAGTGTTCCTGCCCGCCAACGGCGTGAAGGACTATGCGGGCAACGCCATCGCGGCGGACTACAAGTCGGTGTTCCACACCGGCAACGCGAGCGATATCAGCCTCATGCACTACTGGACGCTGGCGGGCAGCCTGTCGGACCAGATCGGCGCCAACAACGGCACGCCGGCCACCGGCGACGCCTTCGAGAGCATCGGCCTGAACTTCGCCAACCGCACGGCAGGCGTACCGCTGAAGAACGACACCGTGGCCACCGTGCTCGGCGGCACCGCTTCGCTGAGCTTCTACATGAAGACCACGCAGACAGGCGCGTCCAACTCGTGGACCGCCCCCGGTGTCTTCGGGCGCGACCAGGCGAACGGCACTGACGACTTGTTCTGGGGCTGGCTCGACACCAGCGGGCGCATCAAGCTGTCGGTCGGCAACGACGCGGGCACGGCCTCCTCGGCCGCGGTGAACGACGGCAACTGGCATCACGTGGTGATGACGCGCGACGCCGCCTCCGGCGCGCAGTCGGTGTACGTCGACGGGGTGAAGACCACCTCCGCCGGGCTCGCCGGCACCAAGGGCCTCGCGAACAAGTTCCAGCTGCTGGGGCAGATCCAGGGCAACGCCGCGCTCTTCAAGGGCACGCTGGCGGAAGTGCGGGTGTACGGCCGCGTGCTGAGCGATTCCGACGTGGCCACGCTGCGCGGCCAGGCCATCATCGGCGACCCCGGCATCGGCGGCGGGCCGAAGCTTGTCAACGGCCAGCTGGTGTTCAACCCCGCGACGCTGGGCGCGAGCGGCGCGCAGTACCGCTGGAACTTCGGCAACGGCACGCAGACGGCCTTCTCGAACCAGGCGAACTACACCTACACCTACAACACGCCCGGCCACTACACCGTGACGCTGACGGTGCGCGACGCCCAGGGCCGCGAGACCTACTACACCTACAACCTGACGGTGATCGCGCCGGTCACCGCACAGGCGCCCACGCACACCACCAACATCGCGGGCGACGCCAACTCGGTGTACTCGGTCAACCCCGACAGCGGCACGGTGGCCGCCATCGATGCGCAGACCCTGGCCAAGCGCTGGGAGACCCGCGTGGGCGACGAGCCGAAGACGCTGGCCGTGGGCCCCGACGGCCGCATCTGGGTGCCGGTGCACGGCGAGGACAAGCTGGTGGTGCTCAACCCGGCCGACGGCACCATCTCGGCCACCGTGGCGCTGGCCTACGGCAGCGGGCCCTACGGCGTGGTCTTCACGCCCAACGGCAGCAAGGGCCTGCTGACGCTGGAGAGCAAGTCGGTGCTCATGAGCTTCGACCCCGCCAACGGCAGCACCACCGGCGCGGTGGCGCTCGAGGGCGATGTGCGCGGCATCGCGGTGGCGGCCGATTCGCAGGTGGCCTACGTCACGCGCTTCAAGTCGAAGATGACGGGCAACCAGCTGCACAAGGTCAACCTGCAGAGCATGAGCGGCATGGGCGCCATCGCGCTGCCGGTGGACACCACCACCGTCGACACCGAGAGCCGCGCGCGCGGCGTGGCCAACTACACCGCGCAGGTAGTGATCTCGCCCGACGGCAAGCGCGCCGTGCTGCCTTCGAAGAAGGACAACATCGTGCGCGGCAAATTCCGCGACGGCACGAACCTCGTGCACGACCAGACGGTGCGCTCCATCCTGTCGCAGGTCGACCTGCAGGCGGCGGCGCACAAGTTCGACGAGCAGATCGACTTCGACGACCGGGCACCGGCGCGCGCCGCGCTGTTCTCGCCGGCCGGCGACTACATCTTCGTCGCGCAGATGGAAGGCAACCGCGTGGCCATCGTCGACGCCTACAGCCGCTCCATCCGCGGCGAGATCAACGCCAGCAGCGCGCCGCACGGCCTGTACCTGGACGCGGCGCGCAAGCGGCTGTTCGTCAACAACTTCCTGGCGCGCTCGGTGTCGGTGCACGACGTGGCCTCGGTGCTGTCGTCGGAGACCAATGCGCCGAGTTTCCTGCAGAACGTGCAGACGGTGGCGGTGGAGCCCATGGGCGCCGCGGCGCTGCGCGGCAAGCAGGTGTTCTACAACGCGTCGGACCGGCGCATGAGCAAGGACAACTACCTGTCATGCGCAAGCTGCCACGCCGACGGCGGCGACGACGGCATGGTGTGGGACTTCACCCAGCGCGGCGAGGGCCTGCGCCGCACCATCAGCCTGCAGGGCCGGCGCGGCATGGGCCACGGCAAGCTGCACTGGACGGCCAACTTCGACGAGGTGCAGGACTTCGAGAACGACATCCGCAACGAGTTCGGCGGCACCGGCTTCCTGAGCAATGCAGACTTCGGGGCCACTTCCGACCCGCTGGGCGCGCCCAAGGCCGGCAGGAACGCGCAGCTCGACGATCTGGCGGCCTACCTGACTTCGCTGAACAAGTTCATGCGCAGCCCGGCGCGCGCGGCGGACGGCAGCCTCAGCGTGGACGCGGTGCGCGGCCAGACCGTGTTCAACACGGCACAGTGCGCCACCTGCCACACCGGCGCCACCTTCCGCGACGGGGTGCGGCATGACGTCGGCACGATCCAGGCCTCCTCGGGCAAGGGCATGAACCAGTCGCTGGCGGGCGTGGGCTTCGACACGCCGACGCTGCTGGGCACCTGGAACACCACGGCGTTCTTCCACAACGGCCAGGCGGCCACGCTGCAGGACGTGCTCGCCAGCGGCCACGGCAATGCGTCCAGCCTGCCGGCCAACGACGTGGTGGCGCTGCGCGAATACGTTCGCTCGCTCGACAACGACCCGACGCCGGTGGTCACGCGTATCCGCTCCAACCTGAGCAACCTGTGCGTGAACGTGAAGGGCGCGGCAACCACGAGCGGCACGACGGTGGTGCAGTGGCCGTGCGGAAAAGCCGGCAACGAGCGCTTCACCATGACGCAGACCGGCGACGGCTTCGTGCAGTTCAAGGTCGAGCACAGCGGCCTGTGCCTGGCGCAGAGCGGCACCGCGACCACCAACGCGGCCGTGGTGCAGCTGGCCTGCTCGGCCGGCAACACGACGCACTGGAGCCTGGTGGGCTCGACCCTGCGCAACCGCGCCTCGGGCTCCTGCCTGGACGTGCCCGGCGGCGCGACCGCGCAGGACACGGCGCTGATCACCTGGACCTGCAACGGCGGCAACAACCAGAACTGGACGCAGGCGCCCTGAAGCTTCGACGCTCCGCCTGAAAGCCGGCCGTATTCACGGCCGGCTTTTTTTTCGCTTGCCCCATGACCTCCCACGTCATGGACCGTGCGCACCCGCTCTGGGAAAGTCTCTCCAACGATCAACCAACCAGGAGAAAACACCATGACCGGCTTCAACATCCTTCCGCTCGCAGTCGCATTGCTGATCGGCATTGCCGCACTCGGTTCGTGCCTCGGCATCGGGCTGGTGGGCCAGAAGTTCCTGGAAAGCAGTGCGCGCCAGCCCGAGATGGTGGACACGCTGCAGACCAAGTTTTTCCTGATCGCCGGCGTGACCGACGGCGCATTCATCATCGCCACCGGCATCGGCCTGTGGTTCGCCACGGCCAACCCCTTCGGCTGAACGGAAACGACACGACGCACTGGCACCATTCGTGCTAGTACCGTTGACACCAAATCGTTTATGGCTAAAGTATTTAGCTATCAACGGTTCGGTGCCATGGCTGCCGCAAGACGCGGCAGCCGGTGCGTCGTTTCATCCTTCCACGCCGGAGAATCCATGAGCCATCTGCCCCCGAAGTCGCCCGCGCTGCCGCGCACCCTGCTGTCGCTGCTGCTGTGCGGCGCCGCCCTTGGCACCGCCGCGCAGGCCATGGCCGCGCCCGTGAAGGTGGGCCTGGCGCTCGACATCTCGGGGCCCTTCGCGGCACTGGGCGCCGAAGCGCGCGACGGCTTCGCGCTGGGCATCAAGCAACTGGGCGGCAAGCTCGGCGGACAGGACGTGGAGTTCGTGCAGGCCGACATGGCCGGCAGCCCCGACCAGGCCAAGCAGCTGGTCGACCGCATGATCCAGCGCGACAAGATCGACCTCTTCAGCGGCCCCATCGGCTCCAACGTGGCGCTGGCCGTGGGCCCGACGCTGTTCAACGCCAAGGTGCCCTACCTCTCGGCCAACGCCGGCCCGAGCCAGTTCGCCGGTGCGCAGTGCAACGCCTACTTCTTCGGCACCGCCTACCAGAACGACCAGTTCCACGAAGCCGCCGGCAAGTTCGCGCAGGACCGCGCGTTCAAGAAGATCGTGCTGATCGCGCCCAACTACCCCGCCGGCAAGGACGCGCTGGGCGGCTTCAAGCGCCAGTTCAAGGGCCAGGTGGCCGACGAGCTCTACACCAAGCTCGGCCAGATCGACTACGCCGCCGAACTCGCGCAGCTGCGCGCGGCCAAGCCCGACTCCATCTACTTCTTCCTGCCCGGCGCGATGGGCATCAACTTCATCAAGCAGTTCGTGGGCGCGGGCCTGTCGAAGGACATCACGCTGGTGACCAGCGGCTTCTCGGCCGACGAAGACGTGATCGGCGCCGTGGGCGATCCGATGCTCGGCCTGTTCAACACCTCGCACTGGGCGCACGACCTCGACAACCCCGCCAACAAGGCCTTCGTGGCCGCGTTCCGCAAGGAATACAACGGCCGCTATCCGTCGGTGTACGCGGCGCAGGCCTATGACGCGATCCTCGCGATGGACGCGGCGGTGAAGCAATCGGGCGGCAACGCGCAGAACCGCGAAGCCGTGGTGGCCGCGCTGAAGAAGGCCAACTACGCATCGACGCGCGGCAGCTTCAAGTACGCCAACAACCACTACCCCATCGAGAACTTCTACCTGCGCGTGATCGGCAAGGATGCGCAGGGCAAGGTCACGAACAAGCTGATCAATACGGTCCTGACCAACTACGGCGACTCCTACGCCGACAAGTGTCCGCTCAAGTAACCCCCCAGGCTTCGCGGCACTTCGTGTCCGCTTCTCCTCCCCCCCTGCCGGGGGCGACACCTGAGGCCCGGCGAAGCCGGTTCCTCGGTGTCTCTTGAATAAAAATGCGGGCAACCCTGTTGGTTCTTCTATGAGTGGAATTCTTGTTCTGGAGCAGCTGCTCAACGGCCTCGGCTACGGGCTGATGCTGTTCCTGCTGGCAGCCGGGCTGACGCTGGTTTTCGGCATCATGGACGTGCTGAACCTCGCGCACGGCTCGCTGTTCATGGCGGGCGCGTATGTGGCGGCCGAGGCGCACACGCGCACCGGCTCGTTCGCCGCGGCCATCGTCATCGCGGTGGCGGTCACGGTGGTGGTGGCGCTGCTGCTCGAAGTGCTGCTGATGCGCCGCCTCTACACGCGCGACCATCTCGCGCAGGTGCTCGCCACCTTCGGCGTGATTCTGGTGGCCGACGACATCGTGACGATGGCCTGGGGGCCCTCGCCGGTGATGGCGCCGACGCCCGCCGCGCTCTCGGGTCCGGTGCAGCTCATGGACGGCCTGCCCTATCCGGCATACCGCCTGGTGATCCTCGTGGGCGGGCTGCTGGTGGCGCTGGCGCTGTACCTGCTGGTGAACCACACGCGCATCGGCATGCGGGTGCGCGCGGGCGCTTCAGACCGGCCGATGGCCGAGCTGATGGGCGTGCGCGTGGGCCGCATCTTCAACGGCGTGTTCCTGCTGGGCGCCGCGCTGGCCGCGCTGGCCGGCGCGCTGATGGGACCGATCGTCGCGGTGCAGGTCGGCATGGGCGAAGCGATCCTGATCCCCGCGCTGGTGGTGCTGGTGATCGGCGGCATCGGTTCGGTGCGCGGCGCCTTCGTGGCCGCACTGTTGGTGGGCGTGGTCGACACCGTGGGGCGCGCCTTCGTGCCGATGCTGCTGCGCGCCACGCTGCCGCCGGCCACCGCCGCCGACCTGGGGCCGCTGTTCGCCGAAGTCGCGATGTACGCGCTGATGGTGGTGGTGCTCATCTTCCGGCCATCAGGCCTTTTCTCGGCACGCGCATGAAGTCACCCTCACGCTACATCGGCCTCGGGCTGCTCTTCGTGCTGCTCGCGGCGTTTCCGCTGGTCGCGCCGCTGTTCGGGCTCGAGTTCTACATCGGCTTCGTGCGGCGCGTGCTCATCGTGGCGCTGGCGGCGGCGAGCCTCAATTTCATCCTCGGCTTCGGCGGCATGGTGGCGCTGGGGCATGCGGGCTTCATCGGCATCGGCGCGTACACGGTGGTGGCGCTGAGCGACGCGGGCGTGATGTCGGGCTGGATCATGTGGCCGGCCGCCGCGCTCATGGCCGGCCTGGTGGCCACGCTGATCGGCACGGTGGCGCTGCGCACGCGCGGCGTGTACTTCATCATGACCACGCTGGCCTTCGCGCAGATGCTGTACTTCGTGGTGGTGTCGCTGCGCCGCTATGGCGGCGACGACGGCTACACGCTGATGTCGCGCCCCACGCTGCTGCCCGGCCTCGACCTGGGCAATGAGTCGAACTTCTACTGGGTGGTGCTGGCGATCGTCGCGCTGGCGCTTTGGTGGCTGCACCGCGCGACGCAATCGCGCTTCGGCCATGCGCTGATGGGCATCCGCGACAACGAGACGCGCATGCGGGCGCTGGGCTATCCGGTGTTCCGGCTGCAGCTGGTGGCGTTCGCCATTGCGGGCGCCATCGCGGGGCTGGCGGGTGCACTGCTGGCCGGCGGCAACGGCTTCGTGAGCCCGGCGACGATGCACTGGACGCAGTCGGCCACGCTGCTGGTGATGGTGGTCATCGGCGGGCTGGGGCGCAGCTGGGGCG